>NZ_JAEIMH010000029.1:273-15763 GCF_016464295.1 Streptomyces sp. N35
CCGAGCCCGGCAACGTGCCGGAGCTCGAGCGGATCGACGAGCAGACGGCCGACGAGCGGATCGAGGCGGCCGTCCGCCGGCGCACCGACGAGGGGGGCTTCGAGCTGAGTGCCCCCGAGGCGGAGGCGCTGCTCGCCGACTACGGCATCGAAGTGACCGGATCCAAGCCCGCGTGGGACGAGAGCGCCACCGTCGAGGCCGCCGCGCTCATGGGCTACCCCGTGGCCCTCAAGGCCACCGCGCCGCATCTGCGCCACCGCCCCGACCTCGGCTGCGTACGCCTCGATCTCGCGGGCGAGGAGCAACTGCGGGCCGCGCACGCCGAGTTGACCGGTCTTTTCGGCAAGGGCGAGGAGGCGCGGCTCGTCGTCCAGCCGATGGTGCCCAGGGGAGTGGACACCGTCGTACGGGCCTCGCTGGACCCCGGTGTCGGAGCGGTGCTCTCCTTCGGTCTGGCCGGCGCGCCCTCCCAGCTGCTCGGTGACACCGCGCACCGGCTGATCCCGGTCACGGACCGTGATGCCGCGGCGCTGATCCGCTCGATCCGTGCGGCACCGCTGCTCTTCGGCTGGCGTGGCTCGGACCCCGTGGACACGGCGGCTCTGGAGGAGCTCCTGCAGCGGTTGTCCCGTCTGTTCGACGATCACCCGCAGGTGGTGGCCGTGGATCTGGAGCCCGTGGTCGTCGCGCATCGTGGGGCTCGCGTGCTGAGCGCACGGGTGCGGTTGGCTCCGCCGCCGGCCCGTGACGATCTGGGGCCCCGTACGCTGCCGGCGTACTGACGGTCCGTGTATGGCACCGGACGGGGCTGACATAGCCGGTCACCCCCGTCACCTCACCCCCGTAGGATGGGCCCTATGGCGAAGACCGGTACGACGACCCAGGGGCTGCGCGCGGCGATCGAGCGCAGCGGCTACTACCCGGCCCTTGTGGCCGAGGCGGTGGAGGCCGCCGTCGGTGGGGAGCCGATCATGTCGTACCTCGTGCATCAGGAGACCACCTTCGATGCCAACGAGGTGCGCCGCCATGTCACGGTCCTCGTCCTGACCGGAACCCGCTTCATCGTCAGCCACACCGACGAGCAGGCCGCCGACTCCAGCTCCCCGACGCCGTACGCCACGACGTCCACGGAGTCCGTGAAGATCGGCCGCATCTCGTCCGTGGTCGTCAGCCGCGTCGTCGCGAACCCGGAGAAGTACCAGCCCGGCACCCTGCCCCGCGAGGTCCTCCTGACCATCGGCTGGGGCGCCGTCTCCCGTATCGACCTGGAGCCCGCCGCCTGCGGCGACTCCAACTGCGAGGCGGACCACGGTTACACGGGCAGCTCGACGGCCGACGATCTGAGCCTTCGGGTCAGCGAGGCCGGCGACGGCCCCGAGACCGTGCGCCAGACCCTGGCCTTCGCGCAGGCGCTGTCCGAGGCGACCGCGGCCACGCAGCGCTGATGGCCGAGCCCGCCTGGCCCGACCCGGAGATCCTCCCGGTCGAGAGCGCCCCTGTTCCCGCGTACGGCAGCGGTTCGCTGGCCGATCTGCTGCCGACCCTGGCCGCCGGTATGGAGGTTCCGGGGTTCGCGCCGCGGATCGCCGAGCTCGAGCCCGCCGACCGCAACTGCGTCTTCCTCATCGACGGCCTCGGCTGGGAGCAGCTGCTCGCGCACCCCGACGAGGCGCCGTATCTCAGCAGCCTGATCGCGAGCTCGCGCGGCGGCTCCGGCCGCCCGATCACCGTCGGCTTCCCGGCGACGACCGCGACCTCGCTCGCCTCGGTCGGCACCGGCCTGCCGCCGTGCAGCCACGGCCTGCCCGGCTATACGGCGCGCAACCCGGCCACCGGCGAGCTGATGAACCAGCTCCGCTGGACGCCCTGGACGTCCCCGGCGGTCTGGCAGCCGTATCCGACGGTCTTCCAGCTCGCCGACCAGGCCGGTGTACACACCGCGCAGGTCTCGGCGCCGCACTTCCAGAACACCCCGCTGACGAAGATCGCGCTCAGCGGCGGCACCTTCCACGGCCGGCTCTCCGGCGAGGACCGGATGGACCTCGCGGCCGAGCAACTGGCCGCCGGTGACCGCTCGTTGGTCTACACGTACTACGCCGAGGTCGACGGCAAGGGTCACCGCTACGGCGTGGACTCCGACGCCTGGCGCGGCCAGCTGATGTATGTCGACCGGCTCGTCCAGCGCCTCGCCGAGCAGCTTCCGCCGCGCAGCGCCCTGTACGTCACCGCCGACCACGGCATGCTCGACGTCCCCTTCGACGAAGAGCACCGCATCGACTTCGACCACGACTGGGAGCTGCGCGCCGGCGTCGCCCTGCTCGGCGGCGAGGGCCGCGCCCGCCATGTCTACGCCGTGCCCGGTGCGCAGTCCGACGTGCTTGCCTGCTGGCGCGAGGTGCTCGGCGAACAGTTCTGGGTCGCCTCGCGCGACGAGGCCCTGGCGGCCGGCTGGTTCGGCCCGCCGGGCGCGTACGACGCACGCGTCTACGACCGACTGGGCGATGTCATCGCCGCGGCCCGCGACGACGTCCTGATCATCGCGACGGAACGCGAGCCGAAGGAGTCCCTGATGACGGGCAACCACGGCTCGATGACACCGGTCGAGCAGCTGGTCCCGCTGCTGCAGGTCCGCTCCTGACGCTCCGCCCACCACCTCCCCGTGACCCCGTATTCGAAAGGCGCTCAACCTCCCATGCCCGAGCTGGTGTTCTTCTCCGGAACGATGGACTGCGGAAAGAGCACCCTCGCTCTCCAGATCGGCCACAACCGCTCGGCCCGCGGTCTGCAGGGCATGATCTTCACGCGGGACGACCGTGCCGGCGAGGGCAAGCTCTCCTCGCGGCTCGGCCTGGTCACGGACGCGGTCGAGGCGGGTGTGGACATGGACCTCTACGCGTATGTGGTGGACGAGCTGTCGCGCGGCGGCCGGGTCGACTACGTGATCGTGGATGAGGCGCAGTTCCTGGCGCCGGACCAGATCGACCAACTCGCGCGGATCGTCGACGACTTGGAGCTCGACGTCTTCGCGTTCGGCATCACGACGGACTTCCGTACGAAGTTGTTCCCGGGTTCGCAGCGGCTGATCGAGCTGGCCGACCGCATAGAGACACTGCAGGTCGAGGCGATGTGCTGGTGCGGGGCGCGGGCCACGCACAACGCTCGTACGGTCGGTGGCGAGATGGTCGTGGACGGTGCGCAGGTCGTGGTCGGCGATGTGAACCGGTCGGCCGAGGAGGTCGGTTACGAGGTCCTGTGCCGCCGCCACCACCGGCGGCGGATGACGAGCGCTTCCGCGCGGGCGGGGGCGTTGTCGCCGGATGTGCTGCCGGTCGCGTCGGGCTGACGTTCCGCGGTTCGCCGGCCGTGCCGGGCTGAAAAACCGCAGGTAGGCGAGATCCATCTGTTCGTCGGCCCTGAGTTCGTCCTCACCGTCCGGCGCAGCCGCCTAACGCGTCGACGGATTCCGCCAGATGCTCGGCCGCAACTGGCTGTGAGGCCGGCGGCCCGCGGTTGCCCCGGTTGCCCTTTCTTGCGTATTCATGCAAGTATGAAGGCGCAGCAGGGCGCTCCGCCCTGCTCATCGCATGCACCTCGCTAGGTGAGGCGTCTGCACGGACACAGGCCACTGACCCCAAACGTCGAAAGACGCCCCGGGTCAGGACAGCTCCTCCCGGACTAAGGGTCGAGCCCAAGTGGCTCCCGCACCGACGGGCACGCCGTGCAGTGCCGAAGCTCTGTCGAGAGGGGTGCTCGCAGCGACGGCGTACCCGAGTCGGCCATGCCCCGATGGCCGCATCCTCGCCTGCCTGCCTCCCCTGCGCACGCCCTTTGTCACGGCGCCCTCGCGCGCCCCGGCCCGCTGGAGGTGACGGCTATGAGCGGCAGTTCCGGCAGTAGTTCCCAGGGCAGCGGTCTGCCCTGGGCCGGTACGCCGTCACCGGCGTACCTCATCCCATCGCGCCCCAAGCAGCGCACGAGTATCACCGATTGAGGTCTTGCCATGATCCGCGAGGACATCACTTTCCACACCCGCACCCTGCTCGCCACCCCCGACGTCGAAGCGTTCAGCAGGCTCATGCGGTCCGCGCCTGTCGCCGACATCGCGGACGCCCTGCGCGACACCCCGCCGGAGCAGATCGCCCGGATTCTGGGGCCCGCGGAGCCGAAGGAGACCGCCCGGCTGTTCGTCACGCTGTCCGACAGCCTCCAAGACCGCGTCCTGGCGCAACTGTCCGCGCCGACCGTCTCCGCGCTGGTCTCCGCCATGCCGGCCGACGAGCGTGCCGACCTGTACAACCGCCTCGACACACAGGCACAGCAGCGCCTGCTGCCGTCCCTGTCCCAGGCCGAGCGCGACGACATCCTGCGCCTGTCCAACTACCCCGAGGGCAGCGCCGGTTCGGCCGCCACCTCCCAGTACGCGACGATCGACGCCGCCATGACCGCCGAGCAGGCGCTGCGCGTCATCCGTGCCACCGCACCGGACAAGGAGACCATCTACGTCATCTACGTCGTCGACACCGAGGGCCGCCTGACCGGCACCGTCTCGCTGCGCGACCTCGTACTCGCCGACGCCGACGCCCCGCTCACCACGCTGGTCAACACCGCCCCGGTCCACGTGCGCGCCGACGACTCCGACGAGAAGGCCGCCGAGCACATCCGCCGCTACGACCTGCTCGCCGTCCCCGTCGTCACCCACGACGACAAGATGATCGGGATCGTCACCGTCGACGACGCCATGGACATCGACAAGGAACAGGACGCCACGCAGCTGGCCCGATACGGCGGCACCGCGCCCCTGGGCGGCAGCGCCGACCTCGACCTGAAGAAGTCGACGTTCCGGCAGATCTTCGGCACCCGCCTGATGTGGCTGCTCATCCTGACCGTGTTCGGCATTCTCACCTCCTCCTTCGTCGCGAAGCAGGAGGAGATCCTGGCCGAGGTCATCGTCCTCGCCGCGTTCATCGCACCCATCGTCGACATGGGCGGCAACACCGGCAGCCAGTCCGCCACCCTCGTCATCCGCTCGATGGCGCTCGGTCAGCTGCGGCTGCGCTGGGCGGACGTCTGGTTCGTGGTCCGGCGCGAATGCGTCATCGCGCTGGCACTCGGTGTGTGCGTCGCCGTGCTCGAGATCATCCTGGCGAACTTCACCAAGAGCGGCCTGGACACCGCCGTACTGACCGTCGTCGGCCTCAGCATGCTCATCTGCACGGCACTCGGCGGCATCATCGGCGCCGTACTGCCGTTCCTCGCGCGCCGCATCGGCACCGACCCGGCGACGCTGAGCTCCCCGCTGATCACCTCGATCATGGACCTGCTCGGCGTGTTCGTGTACTTCGGCCTCGCCTACGCCTTCCTCGGCCACCTGCTCGTCTGACGGCGGCCTGGGCGGGGGGCGCCGTCGCCGGATGTGCTGCCGGTCGGTACGGCCTGACGCCCAGGACACCTGATCCACGGGACAGGCCCTCTGATCCACAGGGCAGGCCTGATCCACAGGACAGGCCCTATCCCTTCACCGCCCCGATCATGATCCCCTTCGCGAAGTGCTTCTGCAGGAACGGGTAGACGCACAGGATCGGCAGGATGCTGACCACCAGCATGGCCATCTGCAGGGACTGCTGCGGGAGTGCGGCCCCGGTGTCGCCGGTGCCGATCGTGGCGTTGTTGACCACGTACGTGCGCAGCACAAGGGACAGCGGGTACTTCTCGTTGTCGGTGATGTAGAGCAGGGCCGAGAAGAAGCTGTTCCAGTACGCCACCGCGTAGAAGAGGCCGATCACCGCCATGATCGCCTTCGAGAGCGGCATCACGATCCGCGTCAGGACGGTCAGTTCGCCGGCGCCGTCGATCTTCGCCGAGTCGAGGAGTTCCTGGGGCAGATCGAGAAAGAACGCCCGCATGACGATCACGTTGAAGGCGTTGATCAGCGTCGGCAGGATCAGCGACCAGTAGCTGTCGAGCAGGCCGAGCTGCTTGACCGTCAGGTACATCGGGATGATGCCCGGCGTGAAGAGCAGGCTGAACAGGAGCAGCATCAGGATCGGCTTGCTGCCGTAACTGCCGGGCCGCGAAAGGCCGTACGCCAGCAGCGTCGTACAGGCCAGGGACAGGGTGGTGCCGACCACCGTGATGCCGACCGAGACGGCCACGGCCCGGGTCACGACGCCCCCGGAGAACAGTGCGCGGTAGGCCTCGAGGCTGGGGTTATCCGGCCACAGCACGTATCCGCCGGCCGCTGTCACCTGCTGCTGGTCCGCGAGGCTGGTGGAGATGACCGCGAGGAAGGGGAGGATCACGAGCAGGCAGCAGACGGTGAGGACGAACCCCTTGGCCGTCCGCACCGGCACCCCGGCCGGTGTCACTGAGGCGCTCATTTCTGGTAGACCCCCCGCTCGCCGAAGAGATGGGCGACTTTGTTGGCGCCGAGTACGAGGATGACGCCGATCACGCCCTTGACCAGGCCGGCGGCGGCCGATCCGCCCCAGACGCCGGCGCCCACCGCGTTGTTGTAGACGTAGGTGTCGAGGACTTCCGAGGCGCCCGGGCCCACCGCCTGCTGCTGCAGGATGATCTGTTCGAAGCCGACGCTGAGCACATCGCCGAGCCGCAGGATGGCAAGGAGGATCACGACCGAGCGGATGCCGGGCAGCGTGACGTGCCACAGCTGGCGCAGCCGCGAGGCACCGTCGACCGCGGCCGCCTCGTACAGGGCCGGATCGATACGGGACATCGCCGCCAGGAAGAGGATGGTGCTCCAGCCGGTGTCCTTCCAGATCACCTGGGCGACGATCAGCTCCTTGAACATCGACGGGTTGCCGATGATGCTGACGCTGCCCAGGTCGTGGTCCTGGAGGAAGCTGTTCAGCATCCCGGCGTTGCCCAGCATGTGCTGGAAGATCGCCACCACGATCACCCAGGACATGAAGTGCGGGAGATACAGCACCGACTGGACGAGACGCTTGAACCGTTCCGAGACAAGGGAGTTGAGGAGCAGCGCCACCGCGATCGGCAGCGGGAAGACGAACACGAGCTGCAGCAGCGAGATGACCAGGGTGTTGCTGAGCGCGTTGAGGAAGACCACATCACCGCTGAAGATGGCCTGGAAGTTGTCCAGACCGACCCATGGTGAGTCGGCTATGCCGATGTACGGCTGGTAGTCCTTGAACGCGATGACATGGCCGAGCAGCGGCGCGTAGTGGAACAACAGGATCACGCCGAGGCCGGGCAGCGCGAACGCCAGGAGCAGCCGGTCCCGGCGCAGCCGTCCGCGCCGGCGGCTCTTCGGCGGGGGCGCGGCGCCCGCGGGCCCCTCCCCCGCCGGGCGCGTGGGGTGCACAACCATCTCGTCCCGCCTCACATCCGGTCAGTTGTACTTCTTCTGGGTGCGGACCTCGCGCGGCCAGCCGAGCTCGACGCCGAGGTCGGTGAGGAGCTTTTGGTACTCGTCGAGCTTCACCGGGTCGGCATGGACCTGACGGGGCGCCGAGCCGGTCTCCAGGCAGTACGCGGCCAGCGCGCCGGCGGCTTCGCCGATGTTCCACTCGACGGGGTGCAGCCGGTAGCAGCCGTTGGTGATGTGGGTGGTGCCGATGTTCTTCGCCGCGGGCAGCAGGTTCTCCACCCGCACCGGAAGCAGCGCGCCGAGCGGGATCTGGAACGGCCAGCTCTCCACGTCGATGTACTGGCGCGGCCCGGCGCCCGAGCCGGTCGAGGGGTGCAGATCGATGCGGTAGCTGCCGATGCCGACGGAGTCGCGGAACTCCTCCGCCCCCTGCAGCTCACCGCGGGCGGCCACCCCGACGTGCTGCTCGGTGACGGTGAACTCGGCCCGGATACGGCGCGATTCACGCAGATACGGGTACTTGGCGAGGCCGTCCGCCGTGTCCACCACATCCGGGCGCAGCCGCAGCCCGGGGTAGCCGGTGCCGCCGTCGTGGGTGGGCGCCTCGGTCTGCATCCAGTACAGGAAGGACAGGCTGAGCTGCTTGGCCGCGTCCAGGTGGCGCTCACGTTCCGCGGCGTCGACACCGATCACCGGGCCCAGCCAGTAGTCCACCTGCTGCCAGTTCACCAGCGTGATGTCGCGGGAGGCGTCCCCTTCCACCAGGTGCGGACCGTGCAGGATGCGGCGGAAGCGCCACAGGTCGAAGTCCCTGTCCGGTTCGAAGACGTTCTTCTCGTACCGGAAGAGCTTCTCGGGCGATACCTGTGACCAGCTGAGCAGCGGGGCGGGCCAGAAGTCCGGCGCATAGTCGCGCCAGAAGCCGTACATCCGCGGCCGGTCGATGGTGTGGTTCTCGCCGGGACGGTGGTCAAGGGCGAAGCAGTACGTGAAGGACTGCTGGTCAAGAGGTTGCGCCGGACCGTCGAGCGCATGCGGCTCACCGGTGTCGGCGCGGCTCTCCGAGCCCGTCACATGCTCCACGCCGGCCAGTTCCAGGAGCTCTCCGTCCTCGGTCGCGTCGAGGATGTACGGGGCGGAGGCGGTGAGTTCGCGGCCGGTTGCGGTGTCCAGGAGCCGTACCGCCGTGACCCGGTCGCCCTCCGTCGCGGCGGCGACCGGCCGGTGCCGGAGCAGGACCTGGAGCCGCCCCGACGACCGGTGCGGCGCGAGGAGTTCGTCGATCGCCGCCACGGCGACCCGCGGCTCGTGGCAGAGCCGGCTGACCACGCCCTGGCCGGGGTTGAGGTACTCGGTGGCACGCGCCGGCTCGGTCAGCGGGTAGGTGCGCCGGTAGTACGAGCGGATCGCGTCACGGAGCCGGCGGTAGGTGGCCGTGCACCCGAACTGCTCGATCCACGGGTGCTCGTCCGGAGGCACCGCCTGCGAGGTCAGCTGGCCGCCGAGCCAGTCGGTCTCCTCGGTGAGGACGACCTGCCGGCCCATCCGCACGGCGGCAAGCGCGGCGGCGACGCCGCCGAGACCGCCGCCGATGACCAGGACATCGCAGTTCAACTCCTGCATGAAGGCTCCTTGTTGGGGGTCGGCCGATGAGGTGGACACAGAGGTGGCGCCGAGAGGTTCGGCCGAGCGGTTCGGCCGAGCGGTTCGGCCGAGCGGTTCAGCCGCGCGGTTCAGCCGCGCGGCGCGGCCAGCGTGTCGCCGTCGTGGATGCCGCAGTCGAGGACGGTGCGGCGCGGTGACCGGTCCGAGGGGTTCTTGAGGATGTCCGCGAGCAGCCGTACCGCCGCGGCGCCCATCTCCCGGCCCGGCGTCACGACGGTGGTGACATCGCGGGCGGTGGGGGCGAGGGAGAACTCACTGAGCGCCGCCACGGACAGATCGCCCGGCACGGACAGGCCGAGCTGTTCCACCGCGGCGCACGCGTCGGCGGCGCGGTCGCGGTCGTCCGCGATCAGACAGGTGTAGCCCTGCTCGACGAGGCGGGGGACCAGCTCGGTGACCGCGGCGGCGTTGGGCGTGACGAACACGTCCGCGGCGTCGAGTCGTTCGGCCAGCTGCCCGCGCGCGGCGGCGAAGCCCGCGTCGCGGTCCACGATCGACTCATGGGCCGAGCCGCCGTGCAGCCGCGCGATCCGGCGGTGGCCGAGCCCGCTGATCCGCTCCACGAGACCACGAGTGGCGCCGCTGTAGTCGGCCGCCGCGTACGAGGCCTCGGCGCCCGGCCGGTCGCGGCGGCCGATGAAGACCGCGGGGAAGCCTTCGCGCAGCAGCGCGGTCAACTCCTCGCGGTTCTCGGCCTGTCCGACGATGACGGCGCCGTCGGCGTGCTGGAGGGTGTTGATCCCGTTCTTGTAGATCGCCCTGCGCCGGCCGTCCACATGCGAGCCGGTGAAGAGCAGCAGATGGCAGTCGAGCTCCTCCACCGCCTCCTCCACTCCCATCAGGAACGGGTGGTAGAAGCTCATCGCGTCCATCGGGAACAGCGCCTCGTAGGTGAACACCCCGATGATGTCGCTGCGGCCGCCGGCCAGGTTGCGGGCGGCGACGTTGGGCACGTAGCCGAGCTGCCGGATCGCCTGCTCCACCCGGGCCGCGGTGCGGTCGCCCACCCGGACGCCCCCGCCCGAACGGCCGTTGACGACGGCGGAGACCACGGCGGGCGACACCTTCGCCAGCCGGGCCACGTCCGCCTGCGTCGGTCGCTTGCGGGGAGGCTCAGTGCCATTCATGTGGCGGGATCCAATCTGATTACGCGCATTATCAGTTGAGGCCGCACACGCTAGCCAGAGGTTGCTGACGGGTCAACACATCCCTCGACAGGCATTTGTTTTACGAGGTGTTGACAGCCTGGAAACCCAGTCCTAGGGTCCGTCGCCAACTGGTGATGCGCTTTATCACGGTGGATTCAAGGGTGCGCCGGCCGCGTTGGAGCCGGGCGCACACCGTCCTCGAGGGGAGACCCGCACGTGAACAAGGACCGACTCGTGAGCCGCCGTGGACTGCTGCGCGGTGCAGGCGCGCTGTCACTCGCGGCCGCCGCGGCACCGCTCGTCACGGCGTGCGGCAGCGGCACCGACGGCACGGACACCGCTGCCGCCAACGCCAAGCTGAAGCTGCCGACGTATGTCCCGTTCACCGGGGTGGATCCGGATCTGCCCGCGGGCGAGAATCTGCTGCCCGGCTTCTACGGCTATCCGTCCGACCTGGTCCGCGCCGTGTCCGGCAAGCCCGCCGAGGGTGCGGGGAAGGTCAGCATCCTGGTCAACACCTTCACCCCGGTGCCGCCCGGCGCCGGCAGCAACCAATACTGGCAGCAGCTGAACGAACGGGTCGGCGCGGAGCTGGCGTTCAACATCGTCCCGGACGCCGACTACGGCACCAAGCTGACCACGTCGCTGGCCGGGGGAGACCTGCCCGACCTGGTGATGCTGCAGTCCTGGACCCCGAACCTGCCCGCCGTGCTCAAGGCCAAGTTCGCCGACCTCACGCCGTATCTCTCGGGCGACGCGGTCAAGGAGTACCCGTTCCTGGCGAACATCCCGGAATTCTCCTGGCGGCCGATGATCGCCAACGGAGGCATCTACGGTCTGCCCACGCCGCGCGCGAGCATCGGCAACATCATGTTCACCCGCGACGACCTGATCGCCGAACGCTCCCTCAACCCGCAGCCGGGGAGCTTCGCGGAGTTCTTGGAACTGTGCGAGGGCCTGACCGACGCCAAGGCAGGACGCTGGGCGCTCGGCGACACGGGTGTCGCGGGCGGCGGCGCCCTCATGTTCGCGCTGGCGATGGCGGGCGCCCCCAACGGCTGGGCGGTCAAGGGCGGCAAGTTCACCAACGCCGTCGAATCCGATGCCTATCCCGAGGCGCTCGACGCGGTCGCCGGCATGGTCAAGAAGAAGCTCTTCCACCCCGACGCGTTCAGCGCCACCTTCCAGCAGGGCCGCGACTGGTTCGGCACCGGGAAGATCGCCCTGAAGATCGACGGCTACGCGGCCTGGGACATCCTGCGCTCCGCCTACCCGGGCATCGATGTGGGCGCCATGACCGCCCCCGCGTACGAAGGCGGCGGCCAGGGACGGCATTTCACCGGCCCCGGCAGCTTCGCGGTCACCGGCGTCAAGAAGGGCGACGAGAAGCGGATCAGGCAACTCCTCGCCATAGCCGACTGGATGGCGGCGCCGTTCGGCACCGAGGAGCACCTGTTCCGCAAGTTCGGCGCATCCGGCACCCACTACACGATGAAGGACGGACTGCCGACGCCGACGAAGCAGGGCGGCACCGACGTCAAGATCCCCATGCAGTACCTCGTCGACAGCCCGCCGGTCATCGGTCCCGGCGGGAAGGCCGTGGTCGACAAGCAGTACGCCTTCCACCGCAAGGCCGCCCCACTCCTTGTCGAGGACCCCACCGTCGGCCTGTATTCGGCCACGCAGGCGGCCAAGGGCCAGGCGCTGTCGAAGATCCTCAGCGGTGCGGTGAGCGAGATCGTCCGCGGCAACAAGCCGGTGTCCGACTGGCCCTCGGCCGTGCGCAGCTGGCGGCAGTCCGGCGGCGACAAGGTGCGCAAGGAGTACGAGACGGTCTACGCGCGGCTGCGCTGAGCACCCCGACCGCCTTCGCGAGTGGCCCTCTGCACGTGATCCCGTTTCACACGCCCACCAAGAGGAGAGTTCCATGCGCAAGAGAACGGCGAGGCTGCTGACCGCGGCCCTCCTGCTGGCCGCCGTGGCGATACCCGCCGAGGCCGGCGCCACGACCACCGCGGCGCAGGCGGCACCCGCCGCGGAACAGGCCGCCCCCGACTGGCAGTTCGTCTGGGGCGACACCTTCGACGGGTCCCTCGACTCGCGGAAGTGGGGTGCCCTCGAGGGCACCACCAGCCCCGGCACCGATCTGGCCTACGCCTCCTTCGACGTCACCACCGCGAGCAGCAACCTGGTCCTGACGACGGAGAAACGGCAGTACGGCTCCAAGCCCTACACCTCCGGCATGGTCTGGACGAAGGGCCGCTACTCCTTCACGTACGGAAAGATCGAAGTGGTCGCGAAGGTGCCTCCGATGGGCACCGGCATCTGGCCCGCGCTGTGGCTGCAGGGCGACAAGACCTACAACTGGCCGGGCCCGGGCGGCAACGAGATCGACTTCGCCGAGATGTGGAACACCCCGTACGAGGTGAAGCACGCCCTGCACTACGCCGACACCCCCAACGGCACGGACCTCGGGGCCAATCAGGGCTGCAAGTACACAAGCCCCGTCGACCTCTCGGCCGGCTATCACACGTACGGCCTCGTCTGGGAGCCGGGACCGAAGCTGACGTACTACGTGGACGGGCAGCAGACCTGCCAGTTCGCCCCGACCGGTGACTACTTCAACACCCCGATGCACATCATCATGAACACCGCGGTGGGCGCCTCCTGGATAGGTCACCCCGACGCGAGCGTGACCTTCCCCCAGCAGTTCAAGATCGACTCGGTGCGCGTCTACCAGGACGCGAACCTCGGCTGACCGCCCGGCTCTCTCCCGCCTCCTCCGCCGCCTGACAGCCGGGGGAGGCGGGCCTGTGTGTCAATTCCCGTACCGAAAGGACGCGTTGCCCCATGCCGTACGAGGACAGGATCCGGGAACTGCTCGGCCGGATGACGGTCGAGGAGAAGTTCGGCCAGCTCCAGCAGCTCGCCTGGGCCTGGGACACCGGTCCCGGCGCGGGCGCCGCCACCGAGGACGCGGAGGCCGCGGCCCGCAAAGGACTGCTCGGCTCGGTCCTCAACGTCTTCGGCGCCGCGAGCGGCAACGCGCTGCAGCGCATCGCCGTCGAGGAGTCACGCCTCGGCATCCCGCTGGTCTTCGGCCTCGACGTCATCCACGGCTACTGGACCACGTTCCCGATCCCGCTCGCCCAGGCCGCCGCCTTCGATCCCGCGGTCGCCGAGACGGACGGCGCCGTCTCCGCGCGCGAGGCCCGCTCCAACGGTGTCCACTGGGCGTTCGCGCCCATGGTGGACGTCACCCGCGAGCCGCGCTGGGGCAGGGTGGCCGAGAGCTCCGGCGAGGACCCGTATCTGGCGGGCCGTTACGCGGCGGCCAAGGTCCGCGGCTTCCAGGGCGACGACCTGGCCGCCGAGGGCCAAGTAGCGGCCTGCGCCAAGCACTTCGCCGCATACGGAGGCGCGGAGGGCGGCCGCGACTACAACACGGTCGACGTGTCGGAGCAGCGCCTGCGCAACCTCTATCTGCCCCCGTTCAAGGCGGCCGTCGACGCCGGAGCGGCGACCTTCATGGCCGCGTTCAACACCGTCAGCGGCATCCCCGCCCACGGCAACGCCCATCTGCTCACCGACGTCCTCAAGAACGAGTGGGGCTTCGACGGTGTGGTGGTGAGCGACTGGGCGGGCGTGACCGAGATGGTCGCGCACGGCTACGCGGCCGACTCGGCCGAGGCGGGACGGCTCGCGCTCGGCTCCGGCATCGACATGGAGATGGTCAGCACCAGCATCGCCGACCACGGACGGGAGTTGCTCCGCTCCGGCCGGCTCGCACCGGAACGTCTCGACGACGCGGTCGCGCGCGTCCTGCGGCTGAAGTTCCGCCTCGGTCTCTTCGAGAGGCCGTACGTGCCCGAGGACGCTGCCCTGTCCGCACCGACCGAGGCCACCCGCGCGGCGGCCCGGCAAGCGGCGGCGCGATGCATGGTCCTGCTCAAGAACGAGAACGCCGCGCTGCCGCTGGACCCGGGGGCTCGTACGATCGCCGTGGTCGGGCCGTTCGCCGACTCCGGTGATCTGCTCGGCACCTGGGTCATCCCGGACACCCTGCACCGCTTCCCCGCGGTCACGGTCGTCGAGGGTCTGAAGTCCGCGCTCCCGCACGCCAGGATCCTGCACGTTCAGGGGGTGCCCGCCGAGGGCGGCTCACGCGCCGGTATCGCCGAGGCGGTCGCAGCCGCACAGGCCGCCGACGCGGTGGTCGTCGTGGCCGGCGAACCACCGGCGATCAGCGGGGAGGCGGCAACCCGGGCGGACCTGGGGCTGCCCGGCCACCAGGAGGAACTGATCGCCGCCATCGCCGCGACGGGCACACCGTTCACCGTGGTCCTCGTGGCCGGGCGCCCGCTGACGATCGGCGGCTGGCTCGACTCGGCCCCGGCCGTCGTCATGGCGTGGCACCCCGGCATCGAGGCAGGCCACGCCGTCGCCGACGTCCTGACCGGCACGGTCGGCCCCGGCGGCAAACTCCCGGTCACCTTTCCGCGGTCCGCGGGCCAGATCCCGATCTACTACAACCGGGAGACCACGGGGCGACCGTACGACGCGTCGCGGCCGGACGAGAAGTACGTGTCGAAGTACCTCGACCTGCCCGACGGCCCTCAGTTCCCCTTCGGATTCGGCCTGAGCTACACCGACTTCACCACGTCGGACCCCCGGCTGAGCCGGTCCGCGATCGATGCGTCCGCTCTGATGGCGGGCGCCGCGGTCGAGGTCGCGACCACGCTGACGAACACGGGGGAGCGGCCGGGCGACGAGGTCGTCCAGCTGTACGTCCACGACCGGGCCGCCTCGATCGTCCAGCCCGTACGGCGTCTGCGCGGCTTCGAGCGCGTACGTCTGACGCCCGGTGAGAGCACCGAGGTCCGCTTCCGTCTGACGGCCGAGGACCTGGGCTTTTGGACCGGGGACCCGGCGGGGGTCTTCGTGGTGGAGCCGGGGGCGGTCGACGTCTATGCGGGGACGAGTTCG
The DNA here is from genome assembly GCF_016464295.1 of Streptomyces sp. N35. Taxonomy (NCBI): domain Bacteria; kingdom Bacillati; phylum Actinomycetota; class Actinomycetes; order Kitasatosporales; family Streptomycetaceae; genus Streptomyces; species Streptomyces sp. N35. The sequence goes on from NZ_JAEIMH010000029.1 coordinate 15,418, forward strand.
CTCGCGCGGGGCAGGTGCACCCTCGAGATCACGTGAGGCGCTCTGTCAGACCAGGGATCTCGGTCCGGCTCGCCACTCCAGAGGGGGCGCTCGCGGGCCCACTCGGCCTGGGGTCCTGAACATGGGCGGGTTCTTCACCCTCGTATATGTGGCGGCGGCGGCTGCCGACCAGCGTGGCCTCGACCGTGATGGCCCTGGCCCCGCCGGTCATGGCAGTCCTCGCGTGGCCCCTCGTCGGGGAGAGGCCGCGGCTGCGGCAGCCGGCGGCGGGCCGCCCCGGGGGCCCCCGGGGGGCGGGGGTGGCGGGGGGCCCCGGGGTCGGAGGGGGGGGGGCGCCCGGGCCGGG
>NZ_JAEIMH010000029.1:15773-62914 GCF_016464295.1 Streptomyces sp. N35
ACGCCACCCCCCGCGGGCCCCCGGGGGGGGGAGGGCCGGCGCCCGCGCCCCCGGGCGCCGCCCGTCGCGGGTGCCGCCGGGGGGCTGGTGTTGCTGGTGGCCGCGGGGATCGTAGAGGGGAGTCCGCCGGCGCTTGACGCGCGACGAGAGCGACATAGGCGAACCCGGCCACGGCAGGCTGACCGGGCGGCAGCTGTTCGGCTTGGCGCTCACCTTGGTGAGCGTGGGGTTCGCCCGGCCGTGTGCCACCGAGGAACTCAGGCCCGCGGATCCCCCGTCGCCTCGATGTGATCCGCGACCGCGACGAGAAGCACCCGGGTGCCGGGAGCCGTGGCCCGCCAGCGGTGCGCGACGCCGCCGGTGAGGTAGAGGGTGTCGCCCCGGACCAGACGGTAGCCGCGGCCCTCCGCCTCCACCTCGGCGGCGCCGTCCGCCACGTACATCAACTCGTCGTTGCGGTGCCGGAATTCACGCGTCCCGTCGTGATCTCCCGTGAACTCCAGGGCGTGCAGCTGGTGATGGCCGCGCACCAGGGGCCGGACCCGTGCCTCGTCGGACGGGTCGAGCGCCGACGCCTCGTCCGCCCGTACGAGATCCACGGTGCGCGGTGGCTCCGCCGAGGCGAGCAGCTGTACCGCCGTGGTGCCGAGCGCGTCCGCGACCCGTTGCAGGGAGCGCATGCTCGGGCGGGCCCGGTCGTTCTCGATCTGACTGAGGAAGGGCGACGACAGCCCCGAGCGGGCCGCCACATCCGCAAGGGTCAGGTCAAGCGACCTGCGCCGCCTGCGGATTCCCGCGCCCACGCGCGGGCCCCCCGCGTCCTCGTCCGCCATGGCCGGCTCCCCTCCGCTGTGCCCTCTCCCCACCGCCGCCGTCAGCCTACGCACCCGCGGACGGAGGCTTCGTACGGCAGCAACACCGCAGACACAAACTCCCCCTAGCTTCTAAGGCAGTTGATGACATCAAAGAAACTTTGATCCACTGGAGAGGCAGCCACCATGCCGCGTGTCGACCAGAACTCCCGCCGCCGTCGAGGAACCGGCCTCATAGCGCTGGACGGCGAGGCCGCCTCGCCCGGCTACACGCTCTTCGCCCCGCTCACCGGATCCGGCGAGGTCCACCTCGTCGACCTGCACGGCCGCGCCGTACACCAGTGGCGGCTGCCGTACCGTCCCGGCCGGCACGCGCGCGTCCTGCCCGGCGGGAACCTGGCCTACAACGGCGTACTGCCGGACGAACCCGCGCGCTTTCCGATGTGGCACAAGTACCGCGGCGGCGTCATGCTCCAGGCCGCCCCGGACGGCACCGTGCTGCGCGAGCACCGCGATCCGCTGCAGCACCACGACGCGAACCACCTCGACGACGGCCGCATCCTCTACACCGCGCTCGAACCGCTCACCGGTGCCGCGGCGGACGCCGTACGCGGCGGGGTGCCGGGCTCCGAGGCCGACGGCGGCATCGTGTGGGCCGACACCGTCAAGGAGGTCGACGCGGACGGCACCGAGCTCTGGTCGTGGAGCGCCGCCGAGCACCTCGACCGGGAGTCCTTCGCCCTGCACCCGGACTACGCCCGCGAGCACTGGCCACTGATCAACTCCGTTGCGGAGCTGGCCGACGGGAACATCGTCGCCTCGCTGCGCAGCACCTCCGCGGTGATCGTGATCAGCCGCACGACCGGCGAGGTCCTGTGGCGCACGGACCCGGGCACCGTCTCCCAGCAGCACCATCCGACCGAGCTTCCCGGCGGAAACCTCCTCGTCTTCGACAACGGCGTCTTCCGCCCCGGCTCGGACGTCCCGTACTCCCGTGTCATCGAGATCGAGCGGGGGAGCGGCAAGGTGGTGTGGGAGTACCACGATCCCGCCAGGGAGGCCTTCTTCGCGCCGTTCATGGGCGCCGCGCAGCGCCTGCCGAACGGCAACACCCTGATCACCGACTCCCCGGCGGGCCGCCTCTTCGAAGTCACCGCGGACGGCTATCTGTGCTGGGAGTACGTGATCCCGCACTTCGCCGCGTACGAGGACTCCGCGGTCCGCTCGCTCTTCCCCTCCGAGCCCAACGCCGTGTTCCGCGCCTACCGTTACGCGGCCGATGAGCTGCCGTGGCTGGAGGCCGTGGTATGACCGTGACGAGCGACAAGGGCGGCCCGGGCAACCCTGAGGACAGCTCCGGGGGCAGCTCCAGGGCCAACTTCGGCAGCCCTGACGACAGCCCTGCGGCCGGCCCCGTCGACGAGCGCATCCCGCTGCCGCGGCTCGCGCCGCTGGCCGTACAGCACGTCCTCGCGATGATCGCGGCGCCCATCTCCACGGTCTTCCTCACCGCCACGGCCCTGCACCTGACTCCCGCCCGCACCGCCTCGCTGCTCAGCACGGTGCTCGTGCTCTGCGGCCTCGGCGCGCTCCTGCAATCCCTCGGACGGTACGGATTCGGCGCCCGGCTCCCGTTCGTGATGCTGCCCGGCGGGGCGGCGGCCGCGCTGTTCCTGCAGATCGCGCAGGACCACGGACCGGCGGTGGCCAGTGGGTCCGTGCTGCTCGCCGGCTGTCTGCTGCTCGCCGTGCTCCCGCTCTACGCCCGTGTCGTACGGCTCTTTCCGCCGCTGGTCATGGGCGTGACCGTGCTGCTCATCGGCATCGCGATGGTGCGGGTGGCAGCGCAGTTGGTCGCCGGCCCGGAGGGACACCCGGGCCGCTCGGCCATCGCTCTGGCAGGGATCACCATCGGGGCGACCTTCGCCGCCTTCGTCCTGCTGCGCGGAGTGTGGCGGCAGACGGCGGTGCTGCTCGGGATGGTGACCGGCACGCTGGTCGCGGCGGCGACCGGCCTCGGGGAGTTCACCCCCGCCGAGGGCTCCGGCTGGGCTCTGCCCAGCCCCTTCCCGTACGGAACACCGCAGTTCGACCTGCTCGCCGCGCTGCCGCTGCTGATCTTCAGCCTCACCACGCTCGCGGAGATCACCGGTCAGACGGTGCTCAACAGTGAGACCGTCGGCCGGGTTCCGAGTCCGGCGCAGGACGTGCCGCGGGTGGCGCGGGCCGACGCGGCGGTCTCACTGCTCGGCGGGGTCTTCGGCACGTCGCTGATGGTCACCAGTTCCGAGAACGTCGGCCTCACCCAACTCACCGGCGTACGCAGCCGTTACGTGACCGCGGCGGCCGGCGTCCTGCTGCTGGCGGCCGGTCTGCTCGCCCCGCTGCCCCGGCTGCTCGCGGGCATCCCGGCGCCGGTGGTCGGCGGCTCGGGGCTCGTGGTCTACGCGATGATCGCGGTCATGGGCGCGGACATGCTGCACCGGGCCCGGCTCGCCGACAACGCCCAGGCCATGGTCGCGGCGCTCGCCCTCGCCGTCGGTCTCGCACCGGTCGTCGCACCCGGCTTGTACGTCGCCTTCCCTGGCTGGGTGGGCACGGTGCTGGGCAGCGGTGTGGTGGCGGGAACGCTGACGGCGGTGCTGCTGCACGCCGTGCTGCGGGTGGCGGGGCGGGTCTCAGGCGAGCCGCGGCTTCGGACCCCTGACGGCAAGCCGAGGATCCGTACGCCGGCCGGGGAGACCCGCCCTCGCTCCGGACCGCAAGCCGGGAATCCGTATGCCGGATAGGGAGCTGCGGACCCGCCCTCACTCCTGACCGGCAGCTGCGGACCCGCCCTCACTCCTGACCGGCAGCTGCGGCTCCCGGTGCGCGCGGTCCGCCGATCCGGCCCGGCTCCCGCCGCTGCCCCAGGAGGGGGGCGAGCCCCCGCCGCGGCGCCCCCACCACCCCCCCGGCCCCCCCCACCCGGTCCTCCGCGCTCAGCACATGGCCCGGATGCAGATCCCATACGAGACCGGGGGTGTGGCCCTGGCTGTACGGAGGCGGGCCGATCGAGAGGTCGGGGAGGCGCTGGGCGGGGGCCGAGGTGTCCAGGGCGACCACGCGCCAGGCACCCGGGCGGAAGGCTTCCGCGACCGTGCGGTCCTGGAGTTCGGGGTGGTCGGCGACGTCGAGCGCGGCGAAGAGCAGCACCTTGCGCTCGACGGGGATCGCGCCCAGGATCCTGCGGCCCATCATCGCCGCGGCGAACGCGGGCGCGGCCAGCGTGGTGACACTGCGGCTGCGGGTGTTGGCCCCGGGATGCGCCGCGCGCAGGGTGCGGAAGACGGCCGTGGCGAACTCGTCGTCGTACAGCCGCAGGACGACGCCGAGGTCGGGCTTGACCGAGCGTGCGTACAGGGCCGCCTCGAGGTTGGTGGTGTCGACGCTGGTCAGCGCGAGCAGGGCGTGCGCGCGGTGGATCTTCGCGGCCTCCAGGACGCCCTCCTCGGTGACATCGCCCACGATCACGGGCACCCGCAGCCGGCGTGCGTGCGGGATACCGCGGGCCTCCGGGTCCTCCTCGACGCAGACGACGGGGATGCCGAGTTCGCGCAGCCGGGTCAGCACCCGGGTGCCGATCTTGCCGAGGCCGAGCAGCACCAGATGGCCGGACAGACCGCGCGGCGGCCGGCGCAGGGCGGCGGCCGTACGGAAGGTGCCGAAGGCTTCGAGTGCCGCGGCGAGCAGCACGGGCAGCAGCAGCAACCCGGCGAGGGCGGCGAGAAGTTGGAGGATCTGGCGGCTGTGGGGTTCGTCCGTGGCGGGATCGTTCAGGGCGAACAGATCGAGGAGCGTGAGATACGTGGCGTGCAGCGGGTGATCGTCCCCGGTGAGCCAGGACGCGACCGCCAGGGCGAGGACCGCGGTCAGGAGCCCGGCCAGCGACCAGCGCAGCCGGCGCGAGAAGAGTTCCCGCAGCGGGGCGCTGCGGCCCGCGAGGCGCCCTGGCGCCAGCGGCGGACCATTGTGCCGGACGGCCTGCAGCACGACCGCACCACGCCCCTCGGCCGAGGTGACCGCCGTGTCGTCGGGCAGCAGTTGCGGGCCCACGTCCGCGCCCTGCGGGTCGTTGCGGGTGGCGGAGAGCAGCGCCAGCGTGCACAGCCCTTCCGGGGCGGATCCGTCGCTGTCCGGCTGCCGTTCCACGGCCTGCAGCAGCAGACCGTCGGCCTGCAGCACCTTGCGGGTGCCGGCCACCGCGGCGGCGGCCAGGGCGGGTGCCGCGGTGTCGGCGTCGGAGAGCACCGTGGTGGAGATCTCGCGGGTGTCGAGGCCCGGGTCCGCCAACAGCGAGGCCTGGTCGAGGAGTTCGGCCAGGTGCTGGCCCAGTTTGCGGTTGTAGAGCCGGATCACCAGGCGCAGCCGGGGGTTGAACCGCCGTGCGGCGAGGGCCGCGCGGATGTTGGTCTCGTCGTCGTCGTACACCAGGGCCAGCGCCGCGGCCTGCGCCACACCGGCCTCGGCAAGGACCTCGTCGGTGAGCTCGGCGGCCTCCACCAGCCGCTGCTCGTCGTCCGGTACGGGCGCCGTACCGGCAGGGCCCCGGCCGAGCGCCGCCGAGAATCTGCCGAGCAGGACCCCGGCCCGTTCGCGGCCGCTCAGGGGGAGCGGGGACCGGCTGCCTGCGGGCGGCACGACGAGCGTCACCTTCCCGCGGTACACCTCCCGCAGCTCTCCGGTCAGCCGCTGGGCGAGGGCGTCGTCACCGCAGACAACCATGCGGCTGGCGGCAGGAGTTGAGTGATCAGACAGATCGGGCACGAAGGTGAAGCGTGCCTCATGGGGCGGGGTGCTGCCAAGGCGGTACGTGGGGTGTCGGCCGTACGGGGAGATATGCGAGGTGTCGGCTGTGCGGGGAGATACCTGGGGTGTCGGCCGTACGGGGAGAGGGGTGCGGCGCAGGTGGTGGGCGTCGTTGAGGGCGAGCGCACGGGAGGGCGTCCAAGTGGGCGCGGCGCACGCGGGACGTGCCCGCGAGGACCGGCCGGAGTGGGCGGTACCGTGCCGGGGCGTCCCGCCGGCCCGCGTTCCGCAGGCGGTCGGCCGCCTGACTCCGCGGCACATGCCCTGAAGCGTCTCCGCCGGCCCGCGCCGCCCGCGTCCCGCAGGCGCTCGGGCGCCCGGGCGACTGGCCCGGACACGCCGGGAGCGCTGCCGGAGGCCGTGGTCGCCGGAGTGCAGGATGCCAAGCGGCGGTGCGCAACCGAGCGTGCCGCCGCTGCCCGAGCGTCACATGGAGCACCTGATGACCACTGCCCACGCCCCTCACTCCGCCCACGCCCACCAGCACGGCGACGGCTGCGGACACGTGGCGTTCCCGCACGGGGACCACGTGGATTACGCGCACGACGGCCATCTGCACCGTATGCACGAGGACCACATCGACGAGTGCGAACCGGCCGGGCACACCGCGCACGGCGACCACGAGCACCGGCACGGCGAAGGCTGCGGCCATGTCGCCGTGCCCCACGGCGACCACGTCGACTACGTGCACGACGGCCACCGCCACGCCGACCACGACGGGCACTGGGACGACCACTGACCCACCGGTCCACTGACCCACCGGACCACTGACCTCACCGGCCCGCTGACCCGCCGGATCATTGACCTCACCGGCCCGCTGACCCACCGGCCCGCTGACCTCACCGGCCGGCTGACCCCACCAGACCACTGACCCCACCACGGGTGCGGCGCCCGGTGGACGCCGCACCCGCCCGGGCGAGCAGCCGGCTCTCCTGATTCAGCCCGCTGCGCCGGCACGTGCCCGCTCCCTGACCGCTCGCCCCACCCCCTGCACCTCCCTGACCGCTCACCCCACCCCCTGCAACTCCCCCCGAATCCCCCGCCCGGCCTCCCTGTGTCGCTCGGCCGCCGCCGGGTCCGTGGCTTCGAGCACCGACGCCAGCCCTTCATGGGCCAGCGCCTCCGCATGACGGTTGCCCACTCGTGGGGCCAACTCCAGTGCGTCCCGATGGAGTTGGAGAGCTTGGGTCGTCAGCCCCGCCAAGCGGCAGGTCTCCGCGTAGTCGTCCAGGAAGTGGATCTTCCAGTGGTCCTCGAAGAGGGCGTCGAGGAGCGCGAACGCCTCACGGTGGGAGGCCAGGGCCTCCTCGTACCGGCCCATCCGGCGCAAGGCGACGCCCAGACAGTTGAGGCACCACGCCTCGTTGTGCCGGTGCCCGTCCTCGCGGGAGAGCTCCAGGGCCCGGCGCAGATGCTCCACAGCCTCCTTTGGCGCCTCGGGCGCGAGCGCGACACCGAGCGTGATGCGGGCCGTCAGCGCCGGTGGCCAGGCCGGATCGGTGTGCGGTACGGCCAGGGCCTCCCGCGCCAGGCGGGCCGCCTCGTCGCCGTGCCCCAGCTGCAGCAGCGCCCACGCCTCGTACGCCTTGGCGTGGGCCGCACCCGACGGGCAGCCGGCCTCCTCGTACAGGCTGCCGGAGAGGCGGAAGAGTTCGAGCGGCCGCTCCACCTGACCCTCGTCCCACTTCAAGTACCCGCGCCGCATGGCGAGTTCGGCCTGGGATCGGGTGTCGCCGGTCTCGGCCACGAGCGGCAGCGCCGACGCGTACGCCGCGTCCGCCTCCGCCATCCGGCCCGCGTTGTACCGCGCGAACCCCAGATCGCTGTGCGCCTCGGCCAGCTGCCAGGGGTCGCCCAGGCGGCGGGCGGCGTCCAGCGAGCGCTCGAACAGGAAGTTGAGATGGGTCGTGCCGCAGCGCCGCGCGAAGTAGGTCCGCATGAAACGCGGCAGTTCGCACACATGCCGGTCCGCGCCCGCCGCCACCGCCGCCTCGAACGCGGCCATCAGATTGGTGTACTCCGTGACGTACCAGAAGAGCGCCGCCCGCTTGTCGGCGAACCGCGGCAGCGCGGCCGGCGGCGCACCGGCCGAGGGCGCCCGCGTCCCGGCGTGGAAAGGCATCGCCGCATCCGCCGCCGCGGCCGTGTGCACGTAGTAGTCGAGGACCCGGCCCAGGGCCTTGTCGCGCACCGCCTCGGCGTCCTGTTCCGCGCAGGCCCGCCGCGCGTGCTGATGGACGAGGTCGTGCAGTCGATAGCGCCCGGGCGCCCTTTCCTGTACGAGATGGGCGTCCAGCAGATCCTCGAGCATCTCCCGTGCCGTACGCGGCGCGACATCGGCGAGCGCCCCGGCCACGTACGGGTCGAAGGTCTCCCCGGGCAGCAGCCCGAGCAGCCGGAACAACCGGCCCGTGGCATGGTCCAACTGCCGTACGGACATGGCGAAAGCGGTGTCGAACTCGCTCGCGCCCTCGGCCATCCGCTCCACCAGGATGCCCACCGTCCAGCCGGGCCGGTGCCGCAGCCGGGCCGCGGCGAGCCGCAGCGCGAGCGGCAACTGACCGCACAGCCGCAGCACTTCGGCCGTCGAGTCCGGATCGCGCCCGAGCCGGCTCTCCGGCCCGCCCCCGTCCCCGCTGGCCCGGGCCAGGAGCTCGGCGCTCTCCTCGGGCGTGAGGACATCGAGGGAGACCGGCGGTACCTCGTCGAGACCGAGCAGGCGATTGCGGCTGGTGATCAGGGCCACTGAAGAGCCGGCGCCCGGCAGCAGCGGCCGTACCTGCTCGGCGTCGGCGGCGTTGTCGAGGACGATCACGGCCCGCCGGTGGGCCAGTTCGGCGCGCCACACCGCGGCGAGCGGTTCGATGCCGCCCTGCTGCGGGATCCGCTCCGAGGGGACGTCGAGCGCGGCGAGCAGCGCCCGCAACGCCGGGTCGGCGCCCAGGGGTTCACGTCCGTCGGTGAACCCGTGCAGGTCGAGGTAGAGCTGGGCGTCCGGGTAGGTGTCCGCGAGGCGGTGCGCCGCATGGACGGCGAGACAGGTCTTGCCGACCCCCGCCATGCCGTCGACGGCGACGACCCGGCTGTTCTCCACCGCGTCGAGTACGGAGGCGAGTTGGCCGTCGCGCCCGGTGAAGTCGGGCACGTCACGCGGCAGATCGTTGCGTGGTGGACGCGGGGCGTCCGGGGGCGGCGCCGGGGGAGACACCTGCCGGCTGCTGCGCGGCGGTGCGGGCAGTGGGCTCGAGGCCCGTTCCCACAGCGGGCGCAGCGGGCGCGGATCACGGCGTACGAACTTGCACAGCGCGAGCACCGAGGGCCACGGCGGCACGGTCTGGCCGCCGAGATACCGCGACAGCGACGACGAGCTGAGCCCGACCTCGCGCGCCAGCGCCCGCACTCCGTGACCGGATACCTCCTGCAACCCCCGTAGCCGTGCGGCCAGTTCGTCTCTCGGATCGGTCCTCGGCTCCTGCGGCCCCATGGCCCACCCCTCCCTGTCCCGCCCCCGCCGAAGTTTTCCTCGCCGAATCGCCGCTGTCCAGGGGCGTTTCACCTGTCCCACGGTGTCCCACGGCCATCGCCGCACCACCCCCGCCGGGGCTGTTATGGAGTCATCGCCCCGGCGGAACGGGGCGGACGGACAGGCCGGAAGGCCCGCCGACACGAAGGAAGGGCCGGACGACCGGCCCACGACGAGAAGCCGGAAACCCGGCCCTCAAGGAGGAACCAGAGATGCAGTCCCGTATGCAGAACCCCGCCGCCGTTCTCCCCGACGCCATGCAGTCCATCCAGGGCCTCTTCAAGGCCGTGCACTCCGGCGGAGTCGACGTAAAGATCATCGAACTCGTCCACCTGCGGGCCAGCCAGATCAACGGCTGCAGCGCCTGCGTCGACGGCGGCACCAAGACCGCCCGCAAGTCCGGCGTCAGCGACGAGCAGCTCGCCACGGTCGTGGCCTGGCGCGAGGCCCCCTACTTCTCCGACGAGGAGCGCGCGGCCCTCGCCCTCGCCGAGGCGGCGACCCGGCTCGCGGACCGTACCGACCCGGTGAGCGACGAGGTGTGGGACGCGGCCGCCTCGTACTTCGACGAGAAGCAGCTGGCCTCGATCATCCTGATGATCGGCGTGACGAACCTCTTCAACCGCCTCAACGCCACGACCCGCCAGATCGCGGGAGCCTGGGGCTGAGCACACGGCACCCTCGGACCGGTACCTCCGCTCGCGCGGAGGCGCCGGTCCCGCTCGTTGTACGGCCCCTCGGGGGAACTCGCCCCGACCGCTACTTGAGCGCCGGCTCCGGATCCTCGTCCGTCGTCTCATGCGTCGGCGCGTCCGCCGCCACCGGCACATGCACCCACACCGCCTCGGACGGCACCCCGCGGTCGTCGACGGCCGTCAGCATGTACCAGCCGGGCGGCACGAGCGCCGGATTCTGCGGCAGCGTGACCTCCACGCCCTTCCCGGTACGGTCGAAGTCCAGCGCGATCGACCGCTGTTCGACGTTGGTCACATGCGTGAAGGAACCCGGCCGGATCAGCCGCACCTTGCTGATCGCCTTCGGGTCGTCACTGTCGTACGACACCGTGGAGCCGAGCTTCACCGTCCGCCGCCCGCCCTCCGGATCCCGCAACACCGGACGTGTACCGCCCTGGTGCAGATACGGCGGGGTGTAGATCTCCAGGCTCTGGTCGAACTTCGCCTTCTTGGAGTTGGCCTTGTCCGAGAAGAGTGAATCGGAGCCGAAGGTCATCACCCGCCCGTCCGGCAACAGCAGCCCGCCCGAGTGGTAGTTGCGGCCCACGAGCGGATCGGCGGCGGCCGTGAACTTGTCCGTCTGCGGATCGTAGATCGCCGCCTTCAGCACATTGCTGTCGGACTTCCCGCGGTAGTCACCCGACCCGTTGGTCGTCAGGACCGTGTCGTCCGGCAGGATCACGCTGCTGGGATAGCGGGCCTTGTCGTACAGCCGCGGCCCGTCACGGAAGCGCGGCTCGTCCTCGCGCAGATCCACCAGACGCGTCCTGTCCGTGGACTTGGGCGACTCGCCGACCCCGCCGCCCCCGAGCACCATGTACCGCTGCTCCTGCGCGGGCGGCAGCAGCACCGACATCGAGGTCTCCAGGATGTCCGGGTCGCTGATCCCGGGCACCTTGGTGAACTTGTTGCTGTCCAGATCCCAGATCCCCGGCTCGCGCCCCTGGTCGTCGGGCCCGTACCCGGCATTGGAGCCGGTGTAGAGGATCCGCCCGTCCGAGGCGAGGAAGAGCGCGGGATACGTGGGGAAGAACCGCGCCTTCGGCAGGAACTCCCACTCCTTCGTCCGCGGGTCATAGATCTCGTTCTTGCCCGGCACGACCTGCCCGATGTCGTCGAGCCCGGACACCGAAAGGACCTTGCCGTCCTCCAGCGTCGTCAGCGTCGGGTACCAGCGCGCCTCGTGCATCGGATCGACCTGGACGTACCGCTCGGCCACCGGGTCGAACTCGAAGGTGTCCTTGATCCCTTGGAAGTCCTTCTTGTCGAACGACAGCTTCTGCGCGATGCCGTAGATGTTCTGCTTCTCATCGCCTTCGAGCCCGGAGACGCGGTACTGGTCCTGCGTCCCGGTCTGATGCCGCGGCCCCTTCTCGAGCGCCTCGACGTACACGCGTGCGCTGGACGGGGTGACCTCGGCCTCTCCGGTCCGAGGGTCGGTCTTCTTCTTCGCGCGCGGCACGATGACGCTCGCGTGCGACTCGAAGGTCTTGCCGCTGTCACGGCCCGTGAACCGGGTCCCCTTGGGCAGCGTCTTCGGCTCGTCCGGGTTCTCGTTGTAGACGATCATCAGCCCGCCGGCCTTCTCGACGTCGCCTTCGAGGGTCTCGTACCGCTGTGTCCCGCCCGCCACCAGCAGCCTCCCGTCCGGGAGTTGGGTGTGCCCGGCGCAGAAAAGGTCGGCGGGCGTGGGGATGTTCTCGAAGGTGTTCTCCCGCGGATCCCACAGGACCGTACGGAAGGTCTTCGCGTCGAACTGCTTGGCGTCGTTGCCCGATCCGGCCACGAGCAGCACCTTGCCCGTGTGAAGGAGCGCCGCGTGGATCGTGTTGATCCGGTACTCCTCGGGCACGTCCACGAGGCTCCACCGCCCGCGGTCGGCCTTGTACTCGGGCCTGTCGATCTCGTACGCGTGGTACTGGGTCGAGGCGAAGTCGTAGACGGCGGGCGCGTTGGCCGCCGCGAGCACCACCACGGCGCCCGTGCCGAGCAGGATCTTGGACGTCCGCCGGCTCGGGCGGCGACGCTTCGGCTCCGGCATGCGCTGACTCCTGCACTCGTACGGCCCGGTCGTTCGTACGTTTTGGTACGAAATGCAACTTTAGGCCAGTGCAAGGAGAGCTACTCGGCAGCGCTCCGTACGACGTTGAACGCCGCACCTTCCGGATCCGCCACGGTGGCCATCCGGCCGTGTCCGCTGTCGTGCGGGCCGCGCAGCACATGGCCGCCGAGCTCCCCGACCCGCCGCACCGTCTCGTCCACGTCCTCGACCTCGAAGAAGGTCGTCCAGTGCGCACCGCGATCACGCGGCAGCCCATGGCCCACACCGTGGATACCGGCCACCGCGCGGCCCTCCACGGAGAGCGCCAGATAGTCGAAGTCCGCGGAGACGACGGGCTCTTCGCCGAATCCGAAGACCGCCCGGTAGAACTTCGCGACCGAGGCGGTGTCCCGCGTCACCAGCTCGTTCCACACGGCAGTGCCGGGCCGCCCCGCGCCGCCGATGCCGCCGTGCTCCGCCGCCTGCCACACCCCGAACACGGCACCCGCCGGGTCCGAGGCCATCAGGAGCCGGCCCGCGCGGTCGGCGTCCAGCGGTCCCACGCCGACCGTGCCGCCGCAGTGGCGGATGGTGTCGGCGGTGGCGTCCACGTCGTCCGAGGCGAGATAGGGGGTCCAGGCGATGGGCAGATGCCGGTCGTGCGGCAGTACGCCGATGCCGGCCACCTCATGGCCGTCGAGAAGCGCCCGCACATACGGACCGAGCTGCTGCGGTCCGGGCCGGAATTCCCAGCCGAACAGTGCACCGTAGAACTTCTGCGTACCGGCCAGGCCGTGCACCATCAGGCTCACCCAGCAGGGCGTGCCGGGCGCGCGCCGAGCTGCTGACTCGGTCATCGTCACTCTCTCCTCGGGGCGCATGTCGTGAGCAGCATGCCCGTTTCGCTCCCGCTCACCCTTCCCGGCGGTGCACGGTAATGGCCCCTTCCCGGCGCGAACAGGCTTTGCGCAAGGATGTGCCCATGAATGCCATCATCTCCGCTGCCGAACTTGCGAGCGAGTCGAACGGGCAGTACCCGCCGGTACTTCTTGATGTCCGCTGGCAGCTCACGCTGGCCAGGACCGCGGGCGAGCCGTCCTTCGACGGCCGCGCCGCCTACGCGGCCGGGCATATCCCCGGCGCCGTCTACGTCGACCTCGACACCGCGCTCGCCGGACCGGCGGGCACCGGCGGCCGTCACCCGCTGCCCGACCTCGAGGTGTTCGCCGAGGCGATGCGCGCGGCAGGCGTACGGCAGGACCGCCCCGTCGTCGTCTACGACGGCGGCCAGAGCTGGGCCGCGGCCCGCGCCTGGTGGCTCCTCCGCTGGGCCGGACACCCGTCGGTACGGGTCCTCGACGGCGGACTCGCGGCCTGGGACGGCGAACTCTCCACCGAGCCCCCTTCGGCCGAGCCGGGGGACTTCGTCCCGCGCCCGGGCGCCGTGCCACTGCTCGACGCCGACGGCGCCGCGGCCCTCGCGCGCGAAGGCCTCCTCCTCCACGCCCCCGCCGGCGGGCGCTACCGCGGTGAGGTGGAGCCCATCGACCGGGTCGGCGGCCACATCCCGGGCGCGGTCTCCGCGCCCACCACCGAGAACGTGGGCACCGACGGCCGCTTCCTGCCGGCCGGGGACCTGGCGGCCCGCTTCAGCGCCCTCGGCAGCGACGAGGCGCCGCGCGTCGGCGTCTACTGCGGCTCGGGCGTCTCGGGTGCCCACGAGGTCCTTGCCCTCGCCGTCGCGGGTATCGACGCGGAGCTGTACGTGGGTTCGTGGTCGGAGTGGTCCGCGGACGAGTCACGCCCGGTGGCCACGGGACCGAACCCGTAGTCCATACGTAAGGGACCGCACCCCAAACGTGCGGGCCCCTACCTCACAGCGGGACTCCGTCCTTCTTCTTGTGCCGCGTGCCGGACACGATCTCGTCCCAACTCGGCACCGCCGCACGGCGACCCGGCCGGACACCGTCTGCCTCGGCCTGCCGGTCCGTGGTGCCGACAAGGCGGTCACGATGACCGGCGACCGTACGCGGCATCAGGACATCCGCATACGCGGAACCTGCCGAAGCCGCGGGGGCCGGCGGCTCCTCGACCTCCGGCTCGGGCGCGGGCGGCTCCTCGACCGTCCGCTCCACCGGCGCCGTCGGCGCGCACGCCGAGGCGGCCGGCGACGGACGCTCCGGCACCACGAGATCGCCACGGAAACTCGGCACCGCCTCCAGGAGGCTGGTGAGCGAGTCGCGCTCCGCGGCGGTGGACTCCTCGACGGGCTCCGGCGTCGGCGCCGGAATCTGCCGCTCGGGCCGCTCGGGACGGTCCAGCTGACGGTCGAGCGCACGGTCCAGCGGCCGGTCGCGTGGAAGTCGGGCGATCCGCGGCACGAACGGGAAGCTGGGCTCGGGCGCCGCGATGTCGTCGGACTCGCCGATCAGCGAGCGCGCCTCGTCGTCGACGGCCGCGACCAGACGCCGCGGCGGATCGTAGGTCCAGCTCGCCGAGTGCGGTTCGGCCGCGACGACGTAGACGAGCAGGACCTCCCACGTGCCGTCGTCACGACGCCACGAGTCCCACTGGACGGATTCCTTGTCGACGCCGCGCAGCAGCAGCCGCTCCTGCACCGCCTCGCCGAGCTGGGGTCCTGCGTTCTCACCGGGGCGGCGGACAGGAGTCTTCCGGGCACGCTCGGCCATGAAGGCGCGCTCTGCGAGCACGGGCCCCTCGAAGCGGCGTACGCGATCGACCGGAATGCCGGCGAGCTGGGCGACCTCTTCCGCGGTCGCACCTGCCCGTATGCGCGCCTGGATGTCCCGGGGGCGCATATGCGACTCGACTTCGATCTCGATCTGGCCGAGCCGTGGCCGGTCGCCGCGCACGGCGGCGCGCAGGCGTTCGTCGATCGGAAGGGTGTACTCCGTTGAGTCCGCAGCCTTCAGCACCAGCCGTGTGCCGTCATTGGAGACGGCCACGACACGCAGTTCGGGCATGGGGACCTCCCGGGTGGTGCCTGCCGACGTCACGTGCGTCGCTGCTTCCGCTAGTCGAGTGTGGCCTGCCCGGGTGCAGCCTGCCACAACCTTGCCGAGTTGCCCGGCGTGTCGGGCATGGGTCCTTGATCGCCGTTATGGCACGGTTACCTATTCGCCACGCAAAGTGACCGAAGTCGGGCAGATTGGTCACCCTGTGCAGCGATCCCCCTCCCGAAGGTCCCTCGCGGGCCCCTGGGTACCCAGGCGGGAGTCCGAACCCAGGGCTCGCAACAGTACTCCATTCGGGCCACCTGGGTGGACCGGCGCGCCGCCGAAGTTGTCCCAGGGCAAGGGAGTTGACCCCTGCCGCATCCATATCCCCTGCTTACAGGGGTGTGCTGCTTCACAGAAACTCCCGAAACGGAACTATCCGCTTCGCCCAAAAGTCCCTTCTTGGTAGCAGTCAGGCGAGTCGGCGATCAAGGGACGGGGATGGCTCAGCAGTCGGAAACCGGAGCAGAGGACAAGAAGAAGCGCATTGACGTCAATGTGCCCCAGGTCGCGGGCGGTGCGCTCGCGGCCGTGCTGGCCGCGAAGTTGGCTTCCAGTTTCGGGGTGTACGGCACGATCCTCGGCGCAGGCGTGATGAGCATCGTGGCCACCTGTGGCGGCCCGGTGTTCCAGCACTTCTTCAAGCGCACCGGCGAGCAGGTGCGCGAAGCCGCGGTGAAGGCGAAGCCGGTGCGCGCCCGGCAGATACCGGTGGCGGGGGACGGCCGTCCGGTGCCGGAGACCTTCCGCGCCGAGACCGAGCCGGATGCGGGCGCGCAGCCGCCCGCCGCCCCCGCGGCCCCGAACGCCCCGGCGATGATGACGACTTGGCGCCCAGGCGTGGTGGACGTGCCGGCGATTCCGCTCGACGGTCTCGCGGTGCCGGCACCGTCGCAGGCCGCCGGCACCGCCCCCGCCGACAAGACGCAGCTGCTCAAGTCCTCCGAGGTCACACGGGTGTTGGGCACCACGAATGCGGCCGATGCCACGCAGGTACTGAGCGCAGTGGACCCCGCCGATGCCACGCAGGTTCTCGGCGCAGTGGACCCCGCCGATGCCACCCAGGTCCTGCCGGCGGCGGACGGCACCAGGGTCCTGGGCGCCCTCGGCCCCGGGGACCGGGGCGACCAGCCGACTCGGTTCCTCGGCACGGTGATCGGTCCCCACGGCGAGACCCTTGCCGCTCCGCCGGCCGTTGACTCGTATGCCGTCTCGCCCGTACAGGGCAAGCGCCTGCGCAGCTGGAAGCGGCCGGCGCTCGCCGCTGCCGTCGTCTTCGGCGTGACGATGGGCGGGATCACCGTGTACGAGGCGGTGGCCGGCGAGAGCCTGGCCGGGACCGGCAACGGCTCGACGCTGCGCGGCGTGTTCACGGGAGGCGGCGGCAACAGCGGCGGGACCGGGGAGAACACCCCCTCCCGGACCCCCTCGTCCGTCACCAGTCCGTCCACCGGGACCGGCGGGCAGGAGGGCGACGGCACCCCGACGCCCGACCCCGGTCACTCCTCGGACGACCCGGGCGGCAAGACGCCCACGCCGACTCCCACTCCTACGCCGACCCCGACTCCTACGCCCACCCCGACCCCCACACCGACGCCGACCCCGGACGACCCCACCGGGGACCCGACACCGCAGCATCAGCAGGGCGAGACGGGCGAGTAGCCGCCGAGCGGCTCAGTCGCCGAGGACCCGGCGCAGATAGTCGTTGCCGAACACCCGGTCCGGGTCGAGCCGGTCGCGCAGCTCGGTGAACTCGCCGAAGCGCGGGTACACCGACGCGAAGTACTCGGCGTCCCGGGTGTGCACCTTGCCCCAGTGCGGCCGGCCGCCGTGCGCGGTGAAGATCCGCTCGGCGGCGGTGAAGTACGCCTGGTAGGGCGTGCCCTTGTACATGTGCACCGCGATGTACGCGCTCTCGCGGCCGGACGCCGTCGAAAGGGTGATGTCGTCGGCTGGCGCGGTGCGCACCTCGACCGGGAAGCTGATCCGCAGGTTCGAGCGGTCGACCATGGCCCGCAGTTCACGCAGCGCCTCGACGAGGGCCTCGCGCGGCAGGGCGTACTCCATCTCCACGAAGCGCACGCGGCGCGGAGAAGTGAAGACCTTGTAGGGAATGTCGGTGTACGTGCGGGCGGAGAGCGCCTTGCTGGAGATCTTCGCGATCGCGGGGATGGTCCCCGGCACCGCGCGGCCCAGCGAATTGACCGCCTGGAACAGGCCGTTGGAGAGCAGCTCGTCCTCGAAGAAGCCGCTCACCTTGCCCACCGGCTGCTCGGGACCCGCGCTGCGGTTGTTGCGCTTGGTGTTGCAGTTGCCGGTGTGCGGGAACCAGTAGAACTCGAAGTGCTCGTTCTCCGCGTGCAGGGCGTCGAATTCGGCCGTGACACGGTCGAAGGTCATCGGCTCCTCGCGCGCGGTGAGCAGGAACTCCGGCTCCACCGCGAAGGTGATCGCGCTGATCACGCCGAGCGCACCGAGCCCGAGCCGGGCCGCCGCGAACACCTCGGGGTTCTCCTTCGGTGAGCAGTGCAGCACCGACCCGTCCGCCGTGACGAGTTCGAGGGCCTGGATCTGCGCGGAGATCGAGGCCGATTCGCGGCCGGTGCCGTGGGTGCCGGTGCTGGTGGCGCCCGCGACGGTCTGCTCCATGATGTCGCCCATGTTGGTGAGCGAGAGGCTCTCGCGGGCGAGCGCCAGGTTCAGGCGCTTGAGCGGGGTGCCCGCCTCGACGGTGACCGTGCCGGCCTCGCGGTCGATGTGCCGTATCCCGGTGAGCAGATCGGGCCGTATCAGGAGACCGTCCGTGGCGGCGGCGGACGTGAAGGAGTGGCCGGTGCCGACCGGCTTGACCCGCCGGCCCTCCTCCGCAGCCTGACGTACGGCGGCGACGAGCTCCTCGACCGAGGCGGGACTGACCTCCTGCGCGGGCCGTGCCGTGACGTTGCCGGCCCAGTTACGCCACGTTGTCCCGTACGCCTTCGGGCCGCCCGCCGCGCCCGTCGTCGATCCCGTCGTACCCATCAGGTCCTCCCCGCAGCGGAACCGGCCTGGTCAGCCGGCGATAGCCGAGGAACCCGATCACGACCGCGACGCCGCCGGCGATGGCCGGCACCACATACGCCCGGTCCGCGCCGGCCGCGTCGATGACCCAGCCGGCCGCCGACGAACCGAGCGCGATGCCGACCGCGAGACCCGTGGAGGTCCACGTCATGCCTTCGGTCAGCTTCGCCCGGGGTACATGCTGCTCGACGAGGGCCATCGTGGTGATCATCGTCGGTGCGATGGACAGGCCCGCGACAAACAGCGCCACGGCCAAGAACAGCAAGTTCCCGACCAGTAGGAGGGGGATCATACTCACGCCCATCGCACACACGCCCAGGAGCCACCGCTTGGCGGCCGGGCCCTTGAAGTGCACGAGCCCGAAGACCACGCCGGCGAGGCAGGACCCGGCCGCGTACACCGCGAGCACCAGGCTGGCCGCCTCCTTGGCGCCCTCGTGCTCGGCGAACGCGACGGTGACGACGTCGACGGAGCCGAAGACCGCGCCGGTCGCGACGAAGGTCGCCATCAGGACCTGAAGTCCCGGCGAGCGCAGGGCGCTTCCGCCGGTGTGGTGCTCGCGGGGGTGGGGGACCGGTTCGGTGGCGTGCTGAGCGGTCAGCCAGAAGGTGCCGATCGCGAGGAACACGCCCGCGAGCAGCGGGCCCGCCTCGGGGAACCAGACAGTGGACAGACCGATCGAGATGATCGGCCCGAAGATGAAGCAGATCTCGTCGACGACGGATTCGAAGGAGTACGCGGTGTGCAGCCGGCGCCGGTCGGTCCGGTACACCTCGGCCCAGCGGGACCTGATCATCGACCCGAGACTCGGTACGAAACCGACGAGCGCGGCGCAAAGGAACAGCGTCCAGTCCGGCGCCTCGAACTTCGCCGCGAGCAGCAGCGCGGTGACGGCCGCGAGCGAGACCAGCGTGGCCGGGCGCAGGATGCGCGCCTGCCCGTAGCGGTCCACGAGCCGCGAGATCTGCGGACCGATCACGGCCGCGGACAGGGCGAGCGTCGCGGAGAGCGCGCCGGCGAGGCCGTACCGCCCGGTGAGCTCGGAGATCATCGTCACGACGCCGATGCCCATCATGGCCAGCGGCAGCCGCCCGATCAGTCCCGCCGCCGAGAACGACAGGGTTCCGGGCGGCGTGAATATCTCGCGGTAGGGGCTGGGCAAGGGACGCTCCGGTAAGGCGTGAGTTGGGCCAATACAGCTTACGGCCGCCATGTGGCCGAGCGCGCGCCGATTGCGGGGTCATACGGGGCCAAGGGCCCGACCGCACGGTCAGGGCGACGACCTAGGATCGTGAGCATGTCCCACGCGCCCGACCCCACTCCGTACGACGCCCTCCTGCTGCTCTCCTTCGGCGGGCCCGAAGGCCCCGACGACGTGGTCCCGTTCCTGGAGAACGTGACCCGCGGCCGCGGCATCCCCAAGGAGCGGCTCAAGGAAGTGGGGCAGCACTACTTCCTCTTCGGCGGCAAGAGCCCGATCAACGACCAGAACCGCGCGCTCCTCGACGCCCTGCGCAAGGACTTCGCGGAGCACGGCCTCGACCTCCCGGTCTACTGGGGCAACCGCAACTGGGCCCCGTACCTGACCGACGTCCTGCGCGAGATGGTCACCGACGGCCACCGCCGCATCCTGGTCCTGACCACCAGCGCGTACACCTCGTACTCGGGCTGCCGCCAGTACCGCGAGAACCTCGCCGACGCGCTCGCGGCGCTCGAGGCCGAGGGCCTGCCGCTGCCGGAGATCGACAAGCTGCGGCAGTACTTCAACCACCCCGGGTTCGTCCGGCCCATGATCGACGGCGTCCTGCGGTCCCTCGCCGAGCTCCCCGAGTCCGTACGGGACGGCGCCCACCTCGCGTTCACGACGCACTCCATCCCCGACGCCGCGGCCGACACCTCGGGCCCCGTCGAGGGACACGGCGACGGAGGCGCGTACGTACGAGAGCACCTGGACGTCGCTCGTCTCATCGCCGATGCCGTACGGCAGGAAACGGGCGTGGACCGGCCCTGGCAGCTCGTGTACCAGTCGCGTTCCGGCGCCCCGCACATCCCGTGGCTCGAGCCCGATATCTGTGATCACCTCGAGGAGCGGCACGCCCAGGGCGTGCCCGCGGTCGTGATGGTGCCCATCGGTTTCGTCTCGGACCACATGGAGGTCCTCTACGACCTCGACACCGAGGCCACCGCGAAGGCCGCCGAGCTCGGCCTTCCCGTGGCCCGCTCGGCCACCGTGGGCGCCGACCCGCGGTTCGCGGCCGCCGTCCGCGAGCTGCTCATCGAGCGGGCCGGCGCAGAGCGCGGCGAGGCCGTCACCCCCTGCGCCCTCGGGACCCTCGGCGCGAGCCACGACCTGTGCCCCGTCGGCTGCTGCCCGGCCCGCGCGCCGAAGCCCGCCGCCGCAGGCGTCGGCAGCCCCCTCGCGGAAGGGACCACGTGGTCAACGCCCCGCATGCGGGACTTCCCGCCCCCGCCCCCGCGGGTGGCCGCCGCGCCGGAGCGCTGCTGCGGGACGGGCGTCCGGCCGATCTGGCAGTCGCCGCGACCAAGTCCAGTCCCATCGATGTCGTCACCGAGATGGACATCGCGGCGGAGAAGCTGATCACCGGTCTGATCACCGAGCGCCGCCCGCACGACGGCATCCTCGGTGAGGAGGGCGCATCGATCGAGGGCACGAGCGGCGTCCGCTGGGTGGTCGACCCGCTCGACGGCACGGTCAACTACCTCTACGGGCTGCCCACTTGGGCCGTCTCCATCGCCGCGGAGCAGGACGGCGAGAGTGTCGTCGGCGTCGTCGCGGTCCCGATGCGCGGCGAGACGTTCTACGCGGTGCGCGGGCACGGGGCCTGGGCCACCGGCGCCTGGGCCGGTGAGCGCAGGCTGGCCTGCCGCCCCGCGCCGCCCCTGGACCAGGCCCTGGTCTCCACGGGCTTCAACTACGTCGCGAAGGTCCGCGCCCGCCAGGCGGAGGTGGCCGGCCGGCTGATCCCGCTGCTCCGCGACATCCGGCGCGGCGGCTCGGCCGCGGTCGACCTGTGCGACGTGGCCGCGGGACGCCTCGACGGCTACTACGAGCGCGGCCTGCACCCCTGGGACCTCGCGGCGGGCGACCTGATCGCCCGTGAGGCGGGGGCCCTCAGCGGCGGCCGCCCCGGCGAGCGCCCGTCCAACGATCTGACGGTCGCGGCGACCCCGGGCGTCTTCGAACCGCTGCAGGCCCTGCTCGACGAGTTCGGTGCCTGGCACGACTGACGCGCGCCCGTACCCACGTACTGGCACATACGGAGGGGCCCACCGCATGCGATGCGGTGGGCCCCTCCGTATGTGCCGGTGGCTAGGCCACCTGCACGCCGTGCTCCGCGGCGAGGCGGTGCAGATCGTCCAGCTCTGCCTGCTCCACCTCCGCGAGGAAGTCGTCGCCGTCCTCACGTGCCCGCGTGAGGTCCGTCTCCGTGGCCTTTATGCGCTGCAGCAGCCCTGCGGTGAATGCGTCCATGGTGCGCCCCCTCGTCGTGGGTCGAGTGTCGGTGGCACGGGGGTGTGCCCTCGGGAAGGGGCGATCACGTCTCTTGCCGTCTCGACGGATGCGGTGCGGGTGCCGCTCCACAAGAACGGTTCGTGGCGTGCCACTTGCAAAGAGTGATCGCGGGTGTAAGGCCGTCCTCCCCTGGGTTCCTGTCGCGGAAACCTCAACCTGCCCGGAGATCTGTTGATTCCCGTATGCCGGGGGCGACGAACAGGAAGCCCCCGGAAACCCCGGGACACCCCGCTCCCAAGCCCTCACCCGCCGTCTTACAGCCGGTTTACGGCCCAAAGGGGCAGGATGGAGGCATCACCATGTGACCGGAACCTGTCGCTCATGCGGCAGGGCGGTCGGTGAGGCGGCCCTCTGCCCAGCGGGCTCATCAGGATTCAGCCCGCTCACCGGGCTCACAGAAGGGACAGCGACGTGCGCGTACTCGTCGTCGAGGACGAGCAGCTGCTCGCCGATGCGGTGGCCACCGGACTGCGCCGCGAGGCCATGGCCGTGGACGTCGTGTACGACGGCGGGGCGGCCCTCGAACGCATCGGCGTCAACGACTACGACGTCGTCGTACTCGACCGTGACCTGCCCGTCGTCCACGGCGACGACGTCTGCCGGAAGATCGTCGAGCTCGGGATGCCCACGCGCGTCCTGATGCTCACCGCGTCCGGCGACGTCAGCGACCGGGTCGAGGGCCTGGAGCTGGGCGCCGACGACTATCTGCCCAAGCCCTTCGCGTTCACCGAGCTCACCGCACGCGTACGCGCCCTGGGCCGGCGCACCACCGTCGCGCTGCCGCCCGTCCTCGAGCGGGCCGGCATCAAGCTGGACCCGAACCGCCGGGAGGTCTTCCGCGACGGCAACGAGATCCAGCTCGCGCCCAAGGAGTTCGCCGTTCTGGAGGTGCTGCTCCGCTCCGAGGGCGCGGTGGTCTCCGCCGAGCAGCTCCTGGAGAAGGCCTGGGACGAGAACACCGACCCGTTCACGAACGTGGTCCGTGTGACCGTCATGACCCTGCGCCGCAAGCTCGGCGAGCCCCCGGTGATCGTCACGGTCCCCGGCTCCGGCTACCGGATCTGATCCCTCCATGGCCGCCTCTCCGGCGCCTCCATCGGCGCCGCCCAAGCCGACGTGGGACCCCCACAAGACCGAGCCGCCGTTCCCGTGGCTCCGTCCGACCATTCGCATAAGGCTCACCCTGCTGTACGGCGGGATGTTCCTGATCGCGGGGATCCTGCTGCTCTCGATCATCTACTTGCTGGCGGCACAGGCCGTGCACGTGGGCAATGAGATGCCGTTCCGCATCGTCAGCGGCGAGGTGAAGATCGACTCCAGTGCCTGCCCCGCACTGTCCGGTCGTTCGTTCGACAGCGTCGACACCTTCAACGAAGCCGCGCGCGTCTGCGTCGACCACCAGCGCCAGAAGGCCCTCGACGACCTCCTCAGCCGTTCGCTGCTCGCCCTGCTCGGCCTCAGCGTCATCGCCTTCGGCTTCGGCTACGCGATGGCGGGACGCGTCCTTGCACCGCTCGGCCGGATCACCCGTACCGCCCGTCAGGTGGCCGGCTCGGACCTCACCCGGCGGATCGAACTGGACGGTCCGGACGACGAGTTGAAGGAGCTCTCGGACACCTTCGACGAGATGCTCGACCGCCTGGAGCGTGCCTTCACGGCCCAGCAGCGCTTCGTCGCCAACGCCTCGCACGAGCTGCGCACGCCCCTGGCGATCAACCGCACGCTCCTCGAAGTGCATCTGTCGGACCCCGGCGCGCCCGCCGAGCTCCAGCAGCTGGGCAAGACGCTCCTGTCCACCAACAAGCGCAGCGAGGAGCTGGTGGAGGGCCTGCTGCTGCTCGCCCGCAGCGACAACCAGATCGTCGAACGCAAGCCCGTGGACCTGGCCGAGGTCGCCTCGCGCGCCCTTGACCAGGTACGTCCCGAGGCCGAGGAGAAGGGCGTCGAGATCCGCGGAGAGCGCGCTCTCGCCGTCGTCCAGGGCAACGGCGTGCTCCTGGAGCGCATCGCCCTCAACCTCGTCCAGAACGGCGTGCGGTACAACGTCCCCGAAGACGGCTGGGTGGAGGTCACCACGGAGGCCGTGCACGGACAGGCGGTGCTCGTGGTGTCCAATACGGGTCCGGTGGTGCCGGCGTACGAGGTGGACAACCTCTTCGAGCCCTTCCGGCGTCTTCGCACGGAGAGGACCGGGAGCGACAAGGGTGTCGGACTGGGGCTCTCGATCGTTCAGTCGGTGGCGCGGGCCCACGGGGGCCGTATCATCGCCGAGCCGCGTGAGGGGGGTGGTCTCGTGATGCGAGTCACCCTGCCGATCTGAGATGCTGTCGCGGATCCGCCGCGAAGTTCGCTTTTAGCGGAATTTTCGGGACCTGAGCCCGAGGAGGCCGTGTGGAATCGATCACAGGGGCGAATTTTCGTCCGTCTACTCTCCGTGATCGCCATGGATGTCGGAAAGCCCGGAAAATCCAGGGTTTTCAGGGGTCTTGATCACGGGAAGTACACGGGGTGGCGCCCGTGGAGTGCAATAAAGGGACCGTGTACGGTCCCGATCGCCATCCAAACGATCACCTCTTGGGAGGGGCGGTTGGGTGTCGATTGAGTAACAGACCTTGATGTGAGGCAAAATCTCCGCCTCGGGTCGGGCACAAGTCCGGCCTCTCACGCGTTACGTGCGCTGGAGACACCGCAGACACCCAGAGGGGGAGAGCGACATGGCAACGGATTACGACACCCCACGTAAGACCGATGACGACGTCGAGTCCGACAGCATCGAAGAGCTGAAGGCCCGGCGGAATGACAAGTCGACTTCGTCGGTCGACGTCGACGAGTTCGAGGCCGCGGAAGGCCTGGAGCTGCCCGGCGCAGATCTCTCGAACGAGGAACTGGCCGTCCGGGTCATGCCCAAGCAGGCGGACGAGTTCACCTGCATGAGCTGCTTCCTGGTCCACCACCGCAGCCAGCTGGCCCGCGAGAAGAACGGCCAGCCCATCTGCCGCGACTGCGACTGAGGCGTGGGTCGGCCGTGACTGGCTCGACCCCGCCCCGGAAGCGTTTGTTCCGGAAGCGGAAGGCGGACGGCTCGCAGGCGTCCGCACCCTCGGAAGGCGCACGTGACGACGAGCGAGGCCATGCGGCCTCGCTCGAACCCACGGAAGCCACGCACGGTCCCGCCCCAGCGGGCACCGTCGCGCCCGTGACAGCGGGCGCAGAGGTCTCCACGACGGACGGCGACGCCGGCGCCGTCGCTCCGTCGCGCAGGCTCGACAAGGTCAAACAAGGAGTGCGCAAGGGCCAGGCGAGCGCGAAGGCCGGGATCGGCTATCTCGCCGACCGCATCATCGAGAACGCGCCGCGCGTTCCGGTCCGTGATCTCGCCACGCTGCGGCGGCAGTTCCCGGGCCTCGGCCCCGAGCAGCTCGCCGACAAGCTGGTCGCCGGCGCGGCCAACGCCGCCTCGACCGTCGGCGCGGGAGTCGGTGTCGCGGCGATGCTGCCGGTACCGCCCGCGATGCCGGCCGAGATGGCCGCCGAGATCACCGGGGTGGCCGCGATCGAGCTGAAGCTCATCGCCGAACTGCACGAGGTGTACGGGCTTCGGCCGCCCGGTGCGCTCAAGTCCCGCTCCACCGCGTATCTGACCTCCTGGACGGAGGAGCGCGGCATCGATGTGAAGAAGCCGCAGACGCTCAACGCGGCGCTCGGCGGGCAGGTGAAGCGCGAGCTGCGGCAGCAGATCATGAAGCGCATGGTGCGGAACCTGCCGAACCTGATGCCGTTCATGGTCGGGGCCGCCGTGGGTGCGGTAATGAACCGCCGCGACACGAAGAAGCTGGCGGAGAAGGTCCGTAAGGACCTGCGGGCGCATCAGGTGCCCTGGGACACGCTGGACGCGTTGCCGCCTCTTGAGCGGCCCGTGGACCCGCTGGATCCACTGAATCCGCTGGCCGCGACCGACCGCAAAGAGCTCGAGGGCTGAGGGTCTGTCTTGTGGATCGGGCCCTGAGGGCCTGCCGGACAGGCCCTGGGGTCTCGTCCGGGGCTAGCGGGTCAGAGCGTCGACCAGGCGCTCGGGCGTACGGGTCGACACGTACACGTAAGGGGTCGGGTCGGCCGGATCCGTGACCGGGATGCGTACTGCCCTCGGCACGTAGCTGCGCAGCAGCATGAACGCGCGGGGATCCGACTTGTGGGTGCGCCAGGCGCGGGCCTCCTCCGGGTCGAGGATCTCCGGGGCGCCGAGCGCGGTGAGCGGGATACGGGCCTGGCCCGCCACCAGGGAGCCGGCCACGACGCGGACGCGGGCCGAGCCGTACGAGCTGACCAGGACCGACGCGAGGGCCGCGCCGCCGATCAGACCGCCGAGCATCGGGAGCGTGCCGAGCGGCAGCAGCATCAACGCGCACGAGATGCCCACAAAGAAGGCGATCACCCACCAGGAGCGGGGAGCGGTGAGGCGTTCGTCGTACGTTTCGGTGGCTTGCTGCATGGGTCAAGCTTGGCATGGTGCTCGGGGCGGAGGGTGATCGAGGGGTGCCTGCGCGCAGCGCAGTCAGGTAGGGCGGTGGTGGGTGACGGGTGGGCGGGTAAGGTCTCCGCCTGTGAGTGGACGAACACCATCGTTGACGCCCCCGGATGACGCCACGGCGCCCGTGCGGCACCCCGACGCACCGCCCCCCGGTGAACTGCTCGGTGCGCACTACGCGCACTGTTTCGGCTGCGGCGACGCACAGCCGCACGGACTGCAGCTCCAGGCGCGGGCCGGCGAAGGCGTCACGATCACCGCGGAGTTCACCGTCAAGCCCGAGCACCAGGGCGCCCCCGGTCTCGCGCACGGCGGTGTGCTCGCCACGGCGCTCGACGAGACGCTCGGCTCGCTGAACTGGCTGCTGCGCGCGATCGCGGTCACCGGACGGCTCGAGACCGACTTCGTACGGCCGGTGCCCGTCGACACGGTGCTCTACCTGGAGGCCGAGGTCACCGCGGTGGCCGGACGCAAGATCTACTCCACGGCCGTGGGGCGGATCGGCGGGCCCGAGGGGCAGATCGCGGTGCGGGCCGACGCACTGTTCATCGAGGTGAAGGTCGACCACTTCATCGACAACGGACGGCCCGAGGAGATCAACGCCGCGATGAGCGATCCCGACCAGCGGCGGCGCGCACGTGCCTTCGAGGTGAACCCGTGAGCAACCCGCCCCTCGACGTGCAGATCCGGCGCATCGACCCCGAGGTCCCGCTGCCCGCGTACGCGCTGCCGGGCGATGCCGGTGCGGACCTCCGTACGACTGAAGCCTGTGAACTCGCCCCCGGGGAGCGGACGGTACTGCCGACCGGTGTGGCTATCGCGCTCCCCGATGGGTACGCGGCCTTCGTGCACCCGCGCTCGGGGCTCGCCGCACGCTGCGGACTGGCTCTGGTGAATGCCCCCGGGACCGTGGATGCCGGGTACCGTGGGGAGATCAAGGTGATCGTGGTGAATCTCGATCCGCGCGAGACCGTGCGGTTCGAGCGCTTCGACCGGATCGCCCAACTTGTCGTCCAGCAGGTCGAGAAGGTGCGCTTCCACGAGGTGGCGGAGCTTCCCGGATCGGCGCGGGCCGAGGGGGGCTTCGGGTCCACGGGCGGCCATGCCGCGGTGGACGGCGACGCGGGCGGTACGGCCGCCGACAAGGGTGGGAATCGATACGCTTCGGTCGTATCCGACCGGGAAGGACAGTGACGTGTTCGGACGTCGTAAGAAGGACGCGGCCGAGGCTGCGGCAGGCGAGACCGAGCAGGTCGTCGAGGGCACGGGCCCAGAGGGAGAGACCGCGGTCGACAAGGAGGGCGAGCCGGGACGGGTGAACCTTCCGCCGGCCCCGCGCCCCGACGGGCCGTGGGATGTCTCCGAGGTCGGCCGCCCTGCCGAGGGCCGGGTCGATCTGGGCGGTCTGTTCGTGCCCGGTGTCGAGGGCATGGAGCTCCGCGTCGAGGTCGCCGGTGACGCCATCGTCGCGGCCACCGTGGTGCTGCAGGACAGCGCGGTTCAGCTGCAGGCCTTCGCCGCCCCCAAGAAGGAGGGCATCTGGGGCGAGGTCCGTGAGGAGATCGCCTCCGGTATCACCAAGCAGGGCGGTGTGATCGACGAGGTCGAGGGCCCGCTCGGCTGGGAGCTGCGGGCGCAGGTCCCGGTCCAGTTGCCGGACGGCACGGGCGGTGTCCAGGTCGTGCGCTTCGTCGGCGTGGACGGGCCGCGCTGGTTCCTGCGCGGTGTCATCTCCGGCCAGGGTGCGGTGCAGCCGCAGGCCGCCGGACTGCTCGAGCAGATCTTCCGCGACACCGTCGTGGTGCGCGGCGAGGGTCCGATGGCCCCGCGCGACCCCATCGTCCTGAAGCTGCCCGAGGACGCCCAGATGGTGCCCGAGGGCGTCAAGGAGGAGTCCCAGGCCGAGTCCCGCTTCTCCGGCGGCATGGGCCAGCTGCAGCGCGGACCGGAGACCACCGAGGTCCGCTGAGGTTTTTCGTTCTGTGTGAGGGCCGCATCCTTTCTCGAAGGGTGCGGCCCTCACGCATGAGTGGGGCCGGACGGCCCCGGGATCCCGAGGCGGGGTGAGCGGATGTCCGCCTGGCGAAGTGGATTCCCGCACGGGGCGGCCCGGCAGCGGAACGGGTCGTTCAACGGCAAGGGTGGCAACGAGCCCTTCGCGTGCGCGAGTTGCGGCAGCCGCACGGCCATTGCGGGGCTCGTCGGCGTCAGCCCATACTGTGCCCTCGACACGGGGGTGATCAGTGCGGGGGAGCGGGCTCACGCCTGCCGTGGTGCGCCGAGGGCGGCATCACGGCCTGGTTCTCGGCGCGGCCGGACTTGCCGTGCTGCTTGCCGCGACCGTACTGGCCGCTCTGGCGGCGCTGACCGAGCAGGCCGTCCTCGGCGCCGCGCGGCAGCGGCTGGCGGTGGACGAGGACACGGTCGTCTCGGTGAGCGGGCCCTATGCGCCCGGCAGCGAGCGGACGGACGAGCGGATCGGGGCCGCGGTCCGCGGAGCGCTGGCGCGGGCGTACGGGGACGTACCGCAGCGCACCTATGACGCATGGCGCGTGCCGAAGAACCAGGCCACCGAGCTCTCGGTCGCCGATGCCGAAGGACAGATACGCGGCGACGTCACGATGGCGCTCGTCTCCCTCGAGTCCGTACGCGAGCACGCCGAGGTCGTGAGCGGCAGGCTGCCCGGGCCGCGGTCCGACGGCACGGCCGAGACGGCGCTGCCCGAGCCGCTCGCCGTGGAGCTCGGGGCCCGGCCGGGCGACACCCTCGCCGTACAGACGACGGGCGATACGCGGCTGCCGGTCGAGGTGACCGGGATCTACCGGCCCCGGCCGCACTCCGCCGCGCTGTGGCGGAGCCTGACCGGCATGTTCGGCGGGACCGACACCCTGGCGGTCGTCCCGTCGGCCACGATCACGGGGACACCGCAGCTCGCCGGGGACAGTGTCCGGTCGTGGCTGGCCGTGCCGGACGCCGAACAGTTCCGGCTCGCGGACATCGACGGCCTGAGCGAGCGGGCCGCCGCCTTCCGCAGCAGTGACCCGATGCTGTCGCTGTTCGGCGGAAAGGCACCGCCCGAGGGCCGTGAACTCCAGTTCGCCTCGCGACTCGGGCCCGCCCTCGACCGGCTCGAGACACCGATCGCCGTATCGCGGGCCGGTCTGTACATCCCCGCGTCGCTGCTCGCCGCCCTGGCCCTCGCCGCCCTGATGCTCACCGCACGCCAACTGGCCGCACACCAGCGGGCGGAGCTCGCGCTGCTCGCCGCGCGCGGTGCGGGGACGTTGCGTCTCGCCGCCGGGGCCGCGGCGCAGTGGGCGGTGCTCGCCGTGCCCGCCGGGATCGCGGCACCGTTCCTCGCCGGGCCACTGCTCGCCCTGCTGCGGCGCACGGGTCTGGCGGAGGGCGAACTGCCCGGCTCCGCGCTGCTCGCCGCCGGCTGGACCGCCGCCGCGCTCGCGGTCCTCGTGCACGGCGTCGCCGTACTCGTCCCCGTCGTACGGTCCGTACGCGACCGGCGGGCCGTGAGCCGGCTGCGGTGGCGGCCCGCGCGGTTCGCCGCGGCGCAGCGGCTGGGTGCGGATGTGGTGCTCGCGGCGGTCGCCGTGCTCGGCTGGCTGCAGCTGCGCCAGTACCGTTCGCCGGTCAGCAGCGCCTCGACGGTCGACCCGGTCCTGGTCCTCGCCCCCGTGGTGATGACTGCCGCCGCCGCACTGCTCGTGCTGCGGCTGCTGCCGCCCGCCGCCCGGCTGCTCGACCCGCTCGCACAGCGCGGCGCCGGCTTCGTACTGCCGCTCGGCGGCTGGCAGTTGGGGCGGCGTGCGGCCGGGCACGCCGGGCCCGCGCTCGTGGTGACGCTCGCACTGGCCGTGGCCTCGCTGAGCTCGACCGCGCTGGTGATCCTGGAGCGCGGGGACCAGGACCAGGCGGCCTTCCGGGTCGGTTCCGACCTGCGGATCGATCCGTCCGACCGGCTCGCGGGGGAGCAACGCAGAGCGGCGTACGAGGGGCTGCCCGGGGTGCGGGCCGTGACGCCGGTGATCGAGGTGGACGCCTCGGTCGCACAGGAGTCGGTGGGCGTCACCGCTGTGGACACCGGGGCGGACGCGCTTCCCTCCCTGGATGCCGAGGAGCGTGCGCGGCTGGGTGCGGGTATCCCCGAACACGGGCTGCGCCTCATCGGCGCCCCGAAGGAACTCTTCCTGCGGGTAAGGCTTGTCGCCGACGGACCCGGCACGGCCGACCCCGTACGGCTGTCTGCGTACTTCGAGGGCGGCGACGGCCGCGTGCACGCCGGAGAGGTCGAGCTGACGGAGAGCGCGGCGGCCCGTAAGGTGCGGCTTCCCGTGCCGGCCGGCGCCACCCGTCTCGTACAGCTCGGGCTCGCCATGCCGGACGAGACCGTGCGGCGCACCTACCGGCTGGTGGTGGACGAGGTGCACGAGCTGGTCGAACCCGGGCGCTGGCGCGACCTGTTCAAGCCCGCACCCGACCTGGAGGTGGCCGGCTGCCCCGACGCCGAACCGCGGGACCGGCCCGGCGACGCACCGGGGCCGGTGCTGTGCTCCACGAGTCCCGAGCGGCCGGGCCTGCTGATCGAAGCGGTCCTGCGGGGGCCCGACACCGCACTCGCCTTCCCTGTGCGGGCGATCAGGCTCGCTGTCGAGGCGCCCCAAGCGCAGCCCCCGCCGGCGCCCGCGCTCGCCGACGCCAGGATGCTCGCCTCCGGGATCGCCGGCGTCGGGGACACCGTGACCGTGCGGCAGCCGGCAGGCGGGAGCGCCCGGCTCAAGATCATCGGCAGGATCGAAGCCGTGCCGGGCGATCTCAACCGGGACCGGCCGCGGCTCCTCGTCGACTCCCGTGCGCTCACCGCCCAGTTGGTGCTGAGCGGTGGCGCGCCCGGGGCCGAGAGCTTCTGGTGGGCCCGTACGGACGACGGTGGCGCGCAGGCGGCGGCCCGCGCGATGCGTGCGACACCACGGCTCGGCAAGGCGCTCGATGTGTCCACGGCCCGCGCGGAGTTGGCCGCGGATCCGCTGCGCCGCGGCGCCAAGGCCGCGCTCGCGCTGTGCCTGGCGCTCGCTCCGCCGTTCGCCGTCGTGGCGTTCACGCTGCACACCGCGCTCGCCGCGCGCTCCAGGAGCCGGGAGTTCGCCCTGCTCAGGGCGATCGGGGTACGCAAGCGTCAACTGGCCGCGTATCTCTGGACGGAACAGTTGGGCCTCGCCGCGGTGGCGGCCGTGCTCGGCACCGTCCTCGGTGCCGTACTGGCCGTGCTGATCATGCCGGTGGTGACGGTGGACGCCGGCGGGCGTCCGGTGTTCCCCGCGCTTGCCACGGAGGTTCCCTGGGGGCGGGTCCTGCTCACGGCGGGCGCCACCACCGTCCTGATCTGCGGCGTGGTCACGCTCGCGGCCCGCTATCTCGGACGGGTGGATCTGGCACGGGTGTTGCGGGCGGGGGATGACGGATGACGGGGTCCGGGTTGTGGGGGGCGGGTTCGCGTGGTGAGTCCCACGCGGCCGTCGGCCCGGGACGCGGTGTCGGGTGGAGCCGCGCACAGGGGGAAGGGTGCGGATGAAACGCTTCTCGCTCCGGGGTGTGCGCGGTGACCTTCCGCTGCTTGCCTGTCTGGCGCTGCTGACCGCCCTGCTCACCGCTGTCACGGCCGCCGCGCCCGCCTTCATCGACCAGCTGGCGGGACGGGCGTTCGCCGACCGGCTGGTCCAGGCGCAGGACACGGCGCCCGGCGTCACGTACAGCGTGCGTCTCGAGGTCGCACCGGAGAACGCCGTGGACCCGGGCCGGCGGCTCGCCGAGGCCATGACCGACGTCGGCGACGAGCTCGAGTCCTTTTCCTGGGCCTCGCCCCAGTTGCCGGGTGAACTGCGCACCGATTCCGCGCGGTTCGTCCTGCCCGGTGTCGACACCGTCACGGAGGCCGGGCCCGCACGTCTCTCGCTGATGCACGCCACCGACGCGCCCCGCAAGGGCGGTTACGTCGAGGGCCGCCCCCCGCGGGCCAAGGCCGGTACCCCGGAGATCGCCGTTTCGGCAGCCACCCGGGACGGCCTGAAGCTGCGCGTCGGCCAACGGCTCGAACTCGGCCGGGGCGGGCAGCAGGGCATCCAGGCGACCGCGGTGGTCGTGGGCGTCTTCGCCACGGGCGGAGATGCGCGGCTGTGGCGTCAGGAGCCGCTTCTTGTCGCGCCGTTGAAGAGCGCCGGGAGCGCTGAGAGTGGCGGGAGCGCCGAGAGCGCCGGGAGCGCCGGGAGCGCCGAGAGTGGCGGGAGCGCCGGGAGCGCCGAGAGTGGCGGGAGCGCCGGGAGCGCTGAGAGACCGCACCAGGCGATGGCGCTCACGGCACCCGGGTCGATCCTGGAATTGCAGGCACAGGCGGGCCTGCGGCTCTCGGTCCAGTGGGGCATGCGGCTGCACCTGAACGAAGCGGAGGCCCGGCAGTCCGCGGGGGCCGACGGGCGACGGGAACTCCAGCGCGCTCTCGTCGAGACCGGCGAGGTGGCGCCGGAGCAGTTCTGTGACATGGCCATGTTCGGCGGGGTCCAATGCCGGCTCGGTATGAACCCCAGCAGCGGTCTCGAATTCACCTCCCGACTGCCCGTCGCCTTGGACGAGTTCGGACGTCAGTGGGGCCAGGGTCAGGCCGTCGTGGCCTTCGGGTTCGCCACCCTCGCCGTCGTCGCCCTGGCCGCCGCGGTGGTCACGGCGCTCCTTGCGCTGCGCCGGCGGCTCGACGTGCACCGGCTCCAACGGGCGCGTGGCGCCTCGGCGTTCGGTCTCGCGGTCGCGCGTGCCGGACATACGCTGCCCGGCCTGCTGCTCGGTCTTGCGGCCGGACTCGCGGCGGCCTCCCGGGTCGGTGAGGGTACGGCGACGGGCCGGGGTGTGCTGGCGGCGTTCGGCTGCTGGCTGCTCCTGCCGCTCGTCACCTTCTTCGCCGTACGGGACAGGGCCTTGCTGCGCGAGCGCACTTCGGCGATACGGGGCCGGCGGGCCGTCGCCGAAACAGCGCTGCTCCTGCTCGCGGCGGCCGGGGTGTGGGCGCTGCGCTCGCGCGGGACCAGTGCGGAGGCGGGACCGGATCCGCTGCTCGCGGCCGTGCCGGCGCTCCTGGGGCTCGCCACCGTGGTGGTCCTGGTGCGCTGCTATCCGCTGCCCGTACGGCTGCTCGCCCGCGTGGCCGCGCGCCGCCGCGGGACCGTGGCCCTGATCGGGCTGCTTCGCGCGGCCAAGGAGGCGCCCACGCGGGCGCTCGCCCTGCTCGTCCTGGTGGTCACGCTGGCCGGTGCTGTGTTCGGCGGGCTCGTGGCCGGGACGCTCGCCGAAGGGCGGGTGGAGGGCGCGCGGTGGCGGGTCGGTGCGGACGCCGCGTATCTCGGTGCGGGGTTCAACCCGGCGGCGGCGCAGGAGCTGGCGCGTGCCAAGGGGGTCGAACACTCGGCCCGGGTGGGTGAGTTGCGCATCAGCCCGCGCAACAGCTCGAGCGGCGCCCCGTACGGATCGACCAGTCTGCTCGGCGTCGATACGGAGGCGTTGCGCACGGCCGCACCCGACTCGGCCGCCGCTCATGCCACGGCGGCACTGCCCGCTTCGGACGGTGCGGTCCCCGTGCTCGCGCGCGGGGGGCCGCGGGTCGGGGAACGGCTCGAAGCGGAGCTCGGCGGCAGGAAGCTGCAGCTCAAGGTCACCGGGGTACTCAGTGACGCGGCCGCGGGCGACCGGGCGCTCGGGCCGCTGCACACCGCCGAACTGCCCGAGCGACTGCTGCTCACCGACCTGCGGGCGCTGCGGGGCGTGGCGGAGGACCAGTTCGAGCAGAGTGCCCTGCTGCTCTACGGGGACGGGATCCGCGCGGACCGGCTGCGCAGCCTCGTTCCGCGGACCGCTCCGGACGTCAGCCCCGGGGAACTGCTCATCCTGGACGAGGAGTTGACCCGTGTCGCGGACGACGACCTGGTGGGCGCCCTGACCCGCGCCCACACCGCCTGTACCGCGCTCGCCGTGGTCCTCGCGCTGCTCGCGTTGGTCCTCGAGCTGCTGCTCTCCGCCCCGGCGCGCGGGCGTACGGCCGCCCGGCTGCGGACGATGGGGCTCGGTGACCGGCAGACGGCGGTGCTGCATCTGCTGCAGCTGCTGCCGATGGTGCTCGCGGCGGTCGTGGGCGGCACGGCGCTCGGCCTCGCGCTGCCGTCTCTCCTCGGACCGGCCCTGGATCTGGGGGAGTTCACGGGTGGCCCCGGCGACCCGGGGCTGCATGCCGACGTACTCCTGACCGTGGTGCTCGGCGCGGGATGCGGCCTGCTGGTCGTGGGGGCGGTCGGGGTGGAGACGTGGCTGGGGAGGCGGCGTGGGTTGGGTGCTGTGCTGCGCGTGGGGAGGGGGGATGAGTGAGGCGGGGTGGGACGGTGCCGGATCGGCGAGGGAACGGTGGCGTACCGACGGCGAAACGGCGGCGTACCGGCGAGGGCACGGACCCGTGTCGGCGTGGGGTGGCTGCGTATCGCCCTTGGGACGGTCGCGTATCGACGGCGGAACGGCCACGTGCCGACGGCGAAACGGCGCCGTGCTGCCCTTGGGGCGGCCGCGTATCGGCGGCGGGACGGCCGCGCGCCGACGGCGGAACGGCGCCGTGCTGCCCTTGGGGCGGGCGTGTGCCGAGGGGGGCGGGGGGGCCCTGGGGGGGGCGGCGAACGGCCGGGGGACCGGCGGCGTGCCGACGGCGAAACGGCGCCGTGCTGCCCTTGGGACGGCCGTGTGCCGACGGCGGAACGGCCGCGTGCCGACCGCGAAACGGCGCCGTGCTGCCCTTGGGACGGCCGCGTACCGACGGCGAAACGGCCACGTGCCGACCGCGAAACGGCGCCGTATCGCCACCAGGACGCCCCCGCACCGACGGCCCGACAACCATGGCCCGACGCGACGTCGGCCGGAGACCGACGGGACAGCAGCCGCCCCCCGGCGACGGCGCGACCCCCAACCCACGCCCACCGGATCGATCCCACCCCCACCGGACGGAGGAGTCATGAGCCGACCTGAACAGGCGGGTGCCGAACGGGAGTCGAGCGTTCCCCTGCTCGCCGACCTGGAGGCACGCGCGCGCCGCGCACCCGCGCGCGGCCCCGAGGACGGCGTGATCGTCTGCGACAACCTCGTCCGTGTCTACCGCACCGAAGAGGTCGAGGTGCAGGCCCTCCAAGGGCTCGACCTGACCGTCGCCGAAGGCGAGTGCGTGGCCCTCGTGGGCGCGTCCGGCTCCGGGAAGTCGACGCTCCTGTCCATCCTGTCCGGCCTCGACCTGCCCACCGCCGGACGTGCCCGCGTGGCCGGGCACGATCTGCTCGCCATGCGGCGGCGGGAACGGCTCGGCTACCGCCGTGCCACCGTCGGCTTCGTCTGGCAGCAGACAGGCCGCAACCTGCTCCCGTATCTCACCGCCCAGGAGAACGTCGCGCTGCCCATGAAGTACGCCCGGGTGCCACGGCGCAAGCGGCAGGAGCGCGCGGCCGAACTCCTCGGCACGCTGGGGCTCGCGTACTGCCGCGACCGCCGGCCCTCCGAGCTCTCCGGCGGCGAGCAGCAGCGGGTCGCCGTCGCGGTCGCCACCGCCAACGCGCCCCGGGTGCTGCTCGCCGACGAACCGACCGGCGAACTCGACACCGCGAGCGGCGAGGACGTCTTCGCCGCACTGCGCCGTGCCAATGAGGAGCTGGGCGCGACGGTCCTTGTCGTCACGCACGACCCGCAGGTCTCCGAGCAGGTACGCCGCACGGTACGGATCCGCGACGGGCGCACCTCCACGGAGACGCTGCGGGGCGGGGAGCGGGAGTTCGCCGAGGAGTTCACGGTCCTCGACCGCGCCGGTCGGCTGCAGCTGCCACGGGAGTACGTCGAGCGGTACGGGCTGCAAGGACGGGTCCGGCTGACCGGCGAGAGCGACCACGTCGGCGTCTGGGCGGCGGACCGGTCCGCCACCCGGACAGCGGACCGGTCCACGACACACACAGCGGACGGGCCCGCCGGCCACACAGCGGACCGATCCACAACGCACACAGCGGACGGGCCCGCCGGCCACACAGCGGACCGGACCACGACGCACACAACGGACGGGCCCGCGGCGCCGGATCCCGCGGAATAGCAACTCGTCCATTGCCCGCCCGCACGGCGGTGACGAATACTGGCGCGGAACACAGGAGCGTACGGGGGGTTGGGCATGACACAGAGCGCGAGCGGCGCCACGGAGACGATGGCAGCCGGGGCCGGTGACGGTGCGCCGATGGTCGTCGTCGACGGGGTGCACCGGTCGTACGGCAGCGGGGCAGCGGCGGTGCACGCGCTGCGCGGGGTGTCGTTCAGCGTGCCGCGCGGCGAACTCGTGGCGCTCAAGGGACGTTCGGGCTCCGGCAAGACCACGCTGCTCAACCTGGTCGGAGGCCTCGACTCGCCCGACGGCGGCACGATCACCGTCGACGGCCTCGACATCGGCTCCCTCGGTGAGAACGGACGGCTCGCGCTGCGCCGGGACCGTATCGGTTTCGTGTTCCAGTCCTTCGGACTGATCCCGATCCTGTCCGCCGCCGAGAACGTCGGCGTACCGCTGCGGCTGCGCAAGGCCGACCCCGACGAGCGCGAGGAGCGGGTCGCGCTGCTGCTCTCCCTGGTGGGCCTCGCCGACCACGCCAAGCAGCGCCCCGGCGAGCTGTCCGGCGGCCAGCAGCAGCGCGTGGCCATCGCCCGCGCGCTCGCCAACCGGCCCGCCCTGCTGATCTGCGACGAACCCACCGGCCAGCTCGACGCCGAGACCGGGCACGCGGTCATGGAGCTCCTTCGCGCGGTCGTCCGCAGCGAAGGGGTCACCGCCCTCGTCGCCACCCATGACGCGGCGATGCTGGACCTGGCGGACCGGGTCCTGGAGCTGAGCGACGGCGAGATCGTCGAGGGCGACTGACCGAAGGCACCCGGCCAGGGCCGACCGGGCCCTGGCCGCCGCGCCGAACCCGTCAGCCGCGCCGAACCCGTCAGCCGCGTACGGCCTGCCCCATCAGAATCCCGTCAAAGAGACCCCCCTCCGCGCCCTCCGCGCCTTTTGTCCCGACTTCCCGGTCTTAAGGTCGACCCAGCACAGGCAGCCGATCGTGAGCTGCGCCCGAGGGTGAGCAGCAGGTGCGAACCCGCGGGCAACAGGCTGTGGCGGCGATCTGAAAGACAATGGGGCCATGGGACGCGGCAAGCTTCGGATCTATCTCGGTGCGGCACCGGGCGTCGGCAAGACGTACGCGATGCTGTCCGAGGCCCACCGCCGGGTCGAGCGCGGTACGGACTGCGTGGTCGCGTTCGTCGAGCACCACGACCGGCCGCGCACCGAGGTGATGCTGCACGGTCTGGAGCAGATCGAGCGCCGGGAGCTCGAGCACCGGGGCAGCACGTTCACCGAGATGGACGTGGACGCGGTGCTCGCCCGCCATCCCCAGGTCGTCCTGGTGGACGAGCTCGCGCACACCAATGTGCCGGGCTCGCGCCACGCCAAGCGCTGGCAGGACGTCGAGCTGCTGCTCACGGCGGGGATCGACGTCATATCCACGGTGAACATCCAGCATCTGGAGTCGCTCGGCGACGTCGTCGAGTCGATCACCGGCGTACGGCAGCGTGAGACCGTGCCCGACGAGGTGGTCCGGCACGCCGACCAGATCGAGCTCGTCGACATGTCGCCCCAGGCGCTGCGCCGGCGGATGGCGCACGGCAACATCTACAAGCCGGACAAGATCGACGCCTCGCTCTCCAACTACTTCCGGATCGGCAACCTCACGGCCCTGCGCGAACTGGCGCTCCTGTGGGTGGCCGACCGCGTGGACGAGTACCTCCAGCAGTACCGCGGCGAGCACAACATCAAGTCGACCTGGCAGGCGCGCGAGCGCATCGTCGTCGGCCTGACCGGCGGCCCCGAGGGCCGCACCCTGATCCGCCGCGGCGCACGGCTCGCCGAGAAGGGCGCCGGCGGCGAGGTGCTCGCCGTCTACATCGCCCGCAGCGACGGCCTCACCAACGCCTCGCCCAAGGAACTCGCCCTGCAGCGCACCCTCGTCGAGGACCTCGGCGGCACCTTCCACCACGTCATCGGCGACGACGTGCCTGCCTCGCTCTTGGAGTTCGCGCGCGGGGTGAACGCCACCCAGATCGTGCTTGGCTCCAGCCGCCGCAAGGCCTGGCAGTACGTGTTCGGGCCCGGCGTCGGCGCCACGGTGGCCCGGGAATCGGGCCCTGACCTGGATGTCCACATCGTCACGCACGACGCGGTCGGCAAGGGGCGCGGACTGCCCGTCGCCCGCGGGGCGCGGCTCGGCCGGGCGCGGATCATCGCCGGGTGGCTGGCCGGTGCGGCCGGGCCCGCGCTGCTCACGCTGGTGCTCAACGCGATCCCGGGCGACCTCGGGCTCGCCAACGACATGCTGCTCTTCCTGTCCCTGACGATCGCCGCGGCCCTGCTCGGCGGCCTGCTGCCCGCGCTCGCCTCGGCGGCGATCGGCTCGCTCCTGCTCAACTACTACTTCGCCGAGCCGCTGCACCGCTTCACGATCGCCGACCCCCGCAACATCGTGGCGATCGCGGTGTTCGTGGGCGTCGCCGTCGCGGTCGCCTCCGTCGTGGACCTCGCGGCCCGCCGTACGCACCAGGCCGCCCGGCTGCGCGCCGAATCCGAGATCCTCTCCTTCCTCGCCGGCAGTGTGCTGCGCGGCGAGACCACCCTGGACGCCCTGCTCGAACGGGTCCGCGAGACCTTCAACATGGAGTCCGTGGCGCTCCTGGAGCGGCAGAGCGATGTCGACCCGTGGACCCGCGCCGGCAGCGTGGGATCCCCCACCGGTGACGCCGGCCCCATCGAGCGGCCCGAGGACGCCGACGTGGACATGCCCGTCGGTGACCACATGGCCCTCGCGCTCACCGGCCGGGTCCTGCCCGCCGAGGACCGCAGGGTGCTCGCCGCCTTCGCCGCCCAGGCCGCCGTCGTCCTGGACCGCCAGCGCCTGATGACCGAGGCCGAACAGGCCCGCACCCTTGCCGAGGGAAACCGCATCCGTACCGCCCTGCTCGCCGCCGTATCGCACGATCTGCGCACCCCGCTCGCGGGCATCAAGGCCGCTGTCACCTCCCTGCGCTCGGACGACATCGAATGGTCCGAGGAGGACCGGGCCGAACTGCTCGCCGGGATCGAGGAAGGCGCCGACCGGCTCGACCACCTCGTGGGCAATCTCCTCGACATGTCCCGTCTGCAGACCGGCACCGTCACCCCGCTGATCCGCGAGATCGACCTCGACGAGGTGGTGCCGATGGCGCTCGGCGGAGTCCCCGAGGGCGCCGCCGACCTGGACATCCCCGAGTCGCTGCCGATGGTCAGCGTCGACAAGGGCCTCCTGGAGCGGGCGGTCGCCAACATCGTGGAGAACGCCGTGAAGTACAGCCCCGGCGGCAAACCGGTGCGGGTCTCGGCCAGCGCGATCGGCGACCGCGTCGAGATCCGGGTCGTGGACCGCGGCCCCGGCATCCCCGACGACGCCAAGGAGCGGGTCTTCGAACCCTTCCAGCGGTACGGGGACGCGCCCCGCGGCGCCGGAGTGGGCCTCGGTCTCGCGGTGGCGCGCGGCTTCACCGAGTCGATGGGCGGCACCCTCAGCGCCGAGGACACCCCGGGCGGCGGCCTCACGATGGTGCTGACCCTGCGCGCCGCCCGTACGCCCGAGCGCCCGCAGGCCGAACTCAACGCATCGGCCACGACATGACGAGCCCGGGCGTACGAACCCCTCGCGTCCCGACTTCGGCGCAGACTGAACAGCATGGACCGGACCCCGATCGCAGATCGGCAGAAAGGCAGGACCGCATGACCCGGGTGCTCGTGGTCGAAGACGAACCGCAGATCGTCCGCGCCCTCGTCATCAACCTCAAGGCGCGCAAGTACGAGGTGGACGCCGCCGCGGACGGAGCCTCCGCGCTCCAGCTCGCCGCCGCCCGCCACCCCGACGTGATCGTCCTCGACCTCGGCCTGCCCGATATGGACGGCGTGGACGTCATCCGCGGCCTGCGCGGCTGGACCAGGGTCCCGATCCTCGTCCTGTCGGCCCGGCACAGCTCGGACGAGAAGGTCGAGGCCCTGGACGCGGGCGCGGACGACTACGTCACCAAGCCCTTCGGCATGGACGAACTCCTCGCCCGCCTGCGCGCCGCGGTACGCCGTGCGGAGCCGGTCGCGGGCGCCGACGACGATGTCACCGTGGACACCGGCGACTTCACCGTCGACCTGGCCGCGAAGAAGGTCCACCGCGACGGCCGCGATGTCCGCCTGACGCCCACGGAGTGGCACCTCCTGGAAGTCCTCGTCCGCAATACGGGACGTCTCGTCAGCCAGAAGCAGCTGCTCCAGGAGGTCTGGGGCCCGTCGTACGGCACCGAGACCAACTATCTCCGGGTGTACATGGCCCAGCTGCGCCGCAAGCTGGAGGCGGACCCGTCCCATCCGAAGCACTTCATCACCGAGCCGGGGATGGGCTACCGCTTCGAGCGCTGACAGCGGGGGAGGGCGCCAAGGAGTAACCCGCGCCCATCCCGGTAGGCTTCCTGTATGAGTGACGTTCCGCGAACGCAGAAGCCGGCAGGCCGCTTCCGCCGCATGCTGGACCGGCTCTCCACCTCCCAGGAGGAGCTGGAGTCGGAGGAGCTGCAGGAGGACGCGGCAACGGCGGGCTGCACCCGTATCGGAGACTGCCACGACCGGCAGATCGTCACCGTTACTGGTACCTTGCGCACCGTCACCCTGCGGCCACGCGCCGGAGTCCCGGCGCTCGAGGCCGAGCTGTTCGACGGCACCGCCGCGCTGGACGTGGTGTGGCTCGGCAGACGCTCCATCGTGGGGATAGAACCGGGGCGCAAGCTGATCGCATCGGGCCGTATCTCCGTGGACCGCGGACGCCGGGTGTTGTTCAACCCCAAGTACGAACTCAGACCGCTCGGACGGGAGTAGCCGGTGACGTCAGTCGACAAGCCGACCGACGAAAACGCAGGGCCGGACGGCCAGGCGCCGGACACGGATGTGCAGGCGGTCACCGAAGCCGCCCTGTTCGAGGCCTTCGGCGGACTGCGCGGCATGATCGAGACGGTCCTGCCGGGCCTGCTCTTCGTGACGATCTACACCATCAACAAGGACCTGCACCTCTCCGCGATCGCGGCGCTCGGTGTCTCCCTGCTCCTCCTCGTGGCCCGCCTGGCCCGCCGCGACACCGTCAAGCACGCCTTCAGCGGTGTCTTCGGCGTGGCCTTCGGTGTGGTCTTCGCGATGATGACCGGCAATGCCAAGGACTTCTATCTCCCCGGCATGCTCTACACGCTCGGTCTCGCCCTCGCGTACATCATCACGACCCTCTGCGGTGTCCCGCTGATCGGCCTGATCCTCGGCCCGGTCTTCAAGGAGAACCTCTCCTGGCGCACCCGCAACCCGGGCCGCAAGACGGCGTACGCCAAGGCCAGTTGGGCCTGGGGCCTGATCCTGCTCGCCAAGTGCGCGATCCTCTTCCCGATGTACTGGTGGGCCGACACCACCAAGTTCGGCTGGGTGCTGATCGCCCTGAAGATCCCGCCGTTCCTGCTCGCCGTCTGGCTGACGTGGGTGTTCCTGGCGAAGGCTCCGCCGCCCATCGACGTCTTCGCCGAGATGGAGGCGAAGGAGAAGGCCGAGCAGGAGGCCAAGGAGGCCCGCGAGCGCGCGGCCGCCACGGACGAGCGCTTCGCGCAGCAGATGGATCCCCTGGTGGACGAGACCTTGCAGCGCCTCACGCAGGACGAGCCCCAGCGGGCACGGCACCGCAAGCAATAGGACGCGCGTATACGAGGAGGGGGGACCCGGCACCCGCCGGGGGCCCCCCCCCCCTACCTCCCGGGGGGCCCAGGGGCGCCCGGGCTCCCGCCGTACCGACAGGAGATCCTCCAGCTGCTCCTCACGCGCCTGGGCCGCCACGAACAGGAGCTCGTCACCGGCCTCCAGGGAGTCCTCGTGGGTCGGCGAGAGCACCCGCGTACCGCGGATGATCGTGACCAGCGAGGTGTCCTCGGGCCAGGCGATGTCGCCGATCATGGTGCCCGCGAGCGCGGACTCCGGCGGCAGGGTCAGCTCGACCAGGTTGGCGTCACCGTGGCTGAAGCGCAGCAGCCGCACCAGGTCGCCGACGCTGACGGCCTCCTCGACCAGGGCCGACATGAGCCGCGGCGTGGAGACGGCGACGTCCACACCCCAGGACTCGTTGAACAGCCACTCGTTCTTGGGGTTGTTGACGCGGGCCACGACCCGCGGCACCCCGTACTCGGTCTTGGCGAGCAGCGAGACGACCAGGTTGACCTTGTCGTCGCCGGTCGCGGCGATGACCACGTTGCAGCGCTGCAGGGCCGCCTCGTCGAGCGAGGTGATCTCACAGGCGTCGGCGAGCAGCCACTCGGCCTGCGGCACCCGCTCCACCGAGATGGCGGTGGGCGCCTTGTCGATGAGAAGGACCTCGTGCCCGTTCTCCAGGAGTTCGCCCGCGATGGAGCGGCCCACGGCACCGGCTCCGGCAATAGCGACGCGCATCAGTGACCGCCCTCCTCGGGGCCCTCGGCGAACGCCGCCTCGACCTTCTCCATCTCGTCGGTGCGCATCATGACGTGCACCAGATCGCCCTCCTGCAGAACCGTCTGCGACGACGGCAGGATCGCCTCGCCGAGCCGGGTGAGGAACGCGACACGGACGCCCGTCTCCTCCTGCAGCTTGCTGATCTTGTGTCCGACCCAGGCCGTCGAGGCATGCACCTCGGCGAGCTGCACCCCGCCGGTGGGGTCGCGCCACAGCGGCTCCGCGCCCGAGGGCAGCAGCCGGCGCAGCATCTGGTCGGCGGTCCAGCGGACGGTGGCGACGGTGGGGATGCCGAGGCGCTGGTAGACCTCGGCGCGACGCGGGTCGTAGATACGGGCGGCGACGTTCTCGATGCCGAACATCTCGCGGGCGACGCGCGCGGCGATGATGTTCGAGTTGTCGCCGCTGCTGACCGCGGCGAAGGCGCCGGCGTCCTCGATACCCGCCTCGCGGAGGGTGTCCTGGTCGAACCCGACTCCGGTGACCCGGCGGCCGCCGAATCCCGAACCGAGCCTGCGGAAGGCCGTGGGGTCCTGGTCGACCACGGCGACCGTATGCCCCTGCTGCTCCAAGGTCTGCGCGAGAGCGGCACCCACTCGTCCGCAGCCCATGATGACGATGTGCACGACCGTCCTTCCGGCTGTCAATGTTCCGTTAAGAGTCCGAGGCGGCTGTGAGCGCCTTGACGCGGTCTTTGCGCCCTCACCAGGGTCTCAGACCACAGGCCAAGCTACACACGCGCCCGGCGCGGTGCGCGGGCCCCCGTTCGAACGCTTACGATCCTCACCGTGTCCAAACTGACCGACCTGCCCAAACGGATTCTGATCGGGCGCGCACTGCGCAGCGACAGGCTCGGCGAAACGCTCCTGCCGAAGCGCATCGCACTCCCCGTGTTCGCCTCCGACCCGCTGTCCTCGGTGGCGTACGCACCCGGTGAAGTCCTTCTGGTGCTGTCCATCGCGGGCGTGTCGGCGTACCACTTCAGCCCCTGGATCGCGGTCGCGGTCGTGGTGCTGATGTTCACCGTGGTCGCCTCGTACCGGCAGAACGTGCACGCCTATCCGAGCGGCGGCGGCGACTACGAGGTCGCCAACACCAACCTCGGCCGCAAGGCGGGTCTCACCGTCGCGAGCGCCCTGCTCGTCGACTACGTGCTGACCGTCGCGGTGTCGATCTCCTCGGGCATCGAGAACCTGGGCTCCGCGGTCCCGTTCGTCGTCGAGCACAAGGTGCTCTGCGCGGTCGGTGTGATCGTGCTGCTCACCCTGATGAACCTGCGCGGCGTCAAGGAATCCGGAAAGCTCTTCGCGATCCCCACGTACGTCTTCGTGGTGGGTGTCTTCCTGATGATCGCGTGGGGTGCGTTCCGCGGCATCGTTCTCGACGACACCCTGAAGGCCCCGACGGCCGACTACGAGATCAAGCCCGAGCACCAGGGCCTGGCCGGCTTCGCGCTCGTCTTCCTGCTGCTTCGCGCCTTCTCCTCCGGCTGCGCCGCGCTCACCGGTGTCGAGGCGATCTCCAACGGCGTCCCCGCCTTCCGCAAGCCCAAGTCGAAGAACGCGGCGACGACCCTGGCGCTGATGGGCGCCCTCGCGGTCACCATGTTCTGCGGCATCATCGGGCTCGCCATGGCCAGCAACGTCAAGATGGCCGAGAACCCCGCGCACGATCTGATCAACAACGGGCAGGCCGTCGGCAGCGACTACGTGCAGCACCCGGTGATCTCCCAGGTCGCCGAGGCGGTGTTCGGCGAAGGATCGTTCCTTTTCCTCATCCTCGCCGCCGC
Source organism: Streptomyces sp. N35 (assembly GCF_016464295.1). Taxonomy (NCBI): domain Bacteria; kingdom Bacillati; phylum Actinomycetota; class Actinomycetes; order Kitasatosporales; family Streptomycetaceae; genus Streptomyces; species Streptomyces sp. N35. The sequence goes on from NZ_JAEIMH010000029.1 coordinate 60,327, forward strand.
GACCGCCCTCGTCCTCTTCCTCGCCGCGAACACCGCGTACAACGGCTTCCCGCTGCTCGGCTCGATCCTCGCGCAGGACCGCTATCTGCCCCGCCAGCTGCACACCCGCGGCGACCGGCTCGCGTTCTCCAACGGCATCGTGCTGCTCGCGGGCGCCGCCGCGGTGCTTGTCGTCGTCTATGAGGCCGACTCGACCAAGCTGATCCAGCTCTACATCGTCGGTGTCTTCGTCTCGTTCACGCTCAGCCAGACCGGCATGGTCCGGCACTGGAACCGCCATCTGCGCTCCGAGCGCGACCCGGCCAAGCGCCGCCACATGGTGCGCTCGCGCGCGATCAACACCTTCGGCGCTTTCTTCACCGGCCTCGTCCTGGTGGTCGTCCTGGTCACCAAGTTCACCCACGGCGCGTGGGTCGCGCTGCTCGGCATGGTCATCTTCTACGTGACGATGAGCGCGATCCGTAAGCACTACGACCGGGTCTCCGAGGAGATCGCCGCCCCCGAGGGACCCTCGGACGACAGCGTCCGCCCCTCGCGCGTGCACTCGATCGTCCTGGTCTCCAAGATCCACCGGCCGACGCTGCGGGCCCTGGCCTACGCGAAGCTGATGCGCTCGGACACCCTCGAGGCGCTCAGCGTCAATGTGGACCCGGCCGAGACCAAGGTGCTCAAGGCGGAGTGGGAACGGCGCAACATCACCGTCCCGCTCAAGGTCCTCGACTCCCCGTACCGCGAGATCACCCGCCCGATCATCGAGTACGTCAAGAACCTGCGCCGCGAGAGCCCGCGCGACGCGGTCTCCGTGATCATCCCCGAGTACGTGGTCGGTCACTGGTACGAGCACCTGCTGCACAACCAGAGCGCGCTGCGTCTGAAGGGCCGCCTGCTCTTCACTCCGGGCGTCATGGTCACCTCCGTCCCGTACCAGCTGGAGTCCTCGGAGGTCGCCAAGAAGCGGGCCCGCAAGCGCTCGGAGTGGAACGCGCCGGGTGCGGTGCGGCGTGGTCCCGTGGAGAAGAAGGCGCCCAAGGAGCCGACCGGGCGCGGCTGAGCTGATCGCTCGTGGCGGGCGGGCGGACGAACCCCACGTAGACTCGTGGGTTGTCGTCCACCCGCCCGCTCACCCCTTTTTGGAGCCACCCCGCCATGCAGGCAGATTCTGATTCGAAGAACTCGCTGGTCGGGGAGGAGTACGAGGTCGAGGTCGGCCCCGTCGCGCACGGCGGCCACTGCATCGCCCGTACGTCCGAGGGCCAGGTCCTCTTCGTACGGCACACGCTGCCCGGCGAGCGCGTGATCGCCCGCGTCACCGAGGGCGAGGAGGGCGCGCGCTTCCTGCGCGCGGACGCGGTGACGATCATCGAGGCCTCGAAGGACCGCATCGAGGCCCCCTGCCCGTTCGCCGGACCCGGACGCTGCGGCGGCTGCGACTGGCAGCACGCCAAGCCCGGCGCCCAGCGCCGCCTCAAGGGCGAGGTCATCGCCGAACAGCTGCAGCATCTCGCGGGCCTCACGCCCGAGGAGGCCGGCTGGGACGGCACGGTGATGCCGGCCGACGGTGACAAGCTGCCCGCGGGTGAGGTGCCCGCCTGGCGTACGCGCGTCCAGTACGCGGTCGACGCCTCGACGGGCGAGGCGGGTCTGCGCCGGCACCGTTCGCACGAGGTCGAGGTGATCGACCGCTGCCTGATCGCGGCGGAGGGTGTCACGGAACTCGGCATCGAGAAGCGCACGTGGGACGGCATGGCCTCCATCGAGGCGATCGCGGCCACGGGCTCCCAGGACCGCCAGGTGATCCTCACCCCGCGGCCGGGGATGCGCCTGCCGATCGTCGAACTCGACAAGCCGGTCTCCGTCCAGCGCATCGGCGAGAAGGACGGCGCGGTCCACCGTGTCCACGGCCGCGCCTTCGTCCGTGAACGCGCCGACGACCGCACGTACCGCGTCGGCGACGGCGGCTTCTGGCAGGTCCACCCGAAGGCCGCCGACACCCTGGTCCGCGCGGTCATGCAGGGACTGCTGCCGCGCAAGGGCGACATGGCCCTCGACCTGTACTGCGGCGTCGGCCTCTTCGCGGGCGCCATCGCCGACCGCGTCGGTGACAAGGGCGCGGTCCTCGGCATCGAGTCGGGCAAGCGCGCGGTGGAGGACGCCCGCCACAACCTGTCCGGCTTCGACCGCGTCCGCATCGAACAGGGCAAGGTCGAGTCGGTCCTTCCCCGTACGGGAATCGACGAGGTCGACCTCATCGTCCTCGACCCCCCGCGCGCCGGCGCCGGCAAGCAGACGGTCCGCCACCTGTCCGGCCTCGGCGCCCGCCGCATCGCCTACGTGGCCTGCGATCCGGCGGCGCTGGCGCGGGACTTGGGGTACTTCCGGGAGGGCGGGTACAAGGTGCGGATGCTGCGGGCGTTCGATCTGTTTCCGATGACGCACCACGTCGAGTGCGTTGCGATCCTGGAGCCGGTGAAGAAGGAAGCCTGACGCTCGATCCGGCGTTCTGTCAGGTATTTCTGACGGGGTGCCAGTAGGCGAAGGAGAGGCGCCGGGCCGCCCGGTCCCTCTCGCCGGGGGGGGGGGGCCCCTGC
>NZ_JAEIMH010000029.1:62924-94848 GCF_016464295.1 Streptomyces sp. N35
CTCGCGCCGTCCGTTCTCATCGGGCGGCGCGAGCGGCTCCTTGGCGTTCGTGGAGGTCTGCCTGCTCGGCCGACTGTCGGTTCCGGTCAGTTCGGGCCGAAGGAGAGCCATGTTCCGGCGAGGCCCTGCTGTCCCGCCCCGGGAACGGACCAGTCGCAGACGCCGTAGGGGAAGATCGCCTTCAGTGTGCTCAACTGCCCGTCGGTTACCGGGACTTGATAGTCCTCAGGGGTCACGGGCCGCTTGCGGCACTTCACGATGTCGTTGGCCACATCGGCCCCGGCGACCATCCGAGGCGAGGTCCACACCGGGTAGAGCGTGTTGCATGCCGTAGTGCCGATGCCCTCCACCTGCGGCTCCTCGATCTTCTGCGCGCCGATGCCGCGTGTCCAGCAGGCATCCGTGAGCCCCGCCGGCCGATTCCGGGTGATCTTGTCGATGGGGGCGCCGTTCCCCGCGTCCCCCTTGATGGCGGTCAGCCACCGGTCCATGTCGGACACCATCCCGGCGAGCGTGAACCCGTGCCCGCTGGCGCGGGTCAGCATGACCTGGTTGGCGTGCGTGCCGTTGGCCTTGTCCAGCCGTGCCCGGGTGGAGAACGAGTGGAAACGCATATGCATGTCACCGGTCGCCGCGTCGTCCACGTAGTCGCGGTAGTCGATGATCGGCACGTTCGCGAGGCCGCCACCGCCGTTGAGCAGACGGCCCGTGCGATAGGCGAGCCGTACCGCCACGAGATCCGCGGCGGTACGCGCAGCGACCGGCTCGGCGTCGGAGCCGAGTCCGCCGATACGCCGGTTCAGGTCGATGAACTGGTCCATGTCGATGGTCTTGTCGTTCAGGGCCTGGAGCCCGTACTGGATCCCCGTGTTGTCCAGCGGCCTGCGCGCCTTCCCGGTCTCCGGGTCCTTGCCGTACACGTTCACGGTGTGGCTGTAGACGTCACAGCGCGCACCGCCCGGGTTGGCCGCGGGATCGTAACGCTGTTCCGTGGGCAGCTGGGCCGGGCAGTACACCGTCGGGTCGATCCGTCCGGCCGCCCTGGCCAGGCTGCCGATGCTCTCCCACTTCCCGAACCCGGAGACCGCCCGCTGCTGCTCCCGCGTGAACGCGTCGGGCGCGACCTGAGTGAAGTAGTGGTTCAGGAGCTGTGCGTCGCTGAGCGTCTGGACCGTCCCGAAGCCGACGTCGGGGAAGCTGCAACCGGAGAGGATGCCGTCGAGCAGCCCCGGGTAGTTGTCGGCGATCTGATGGGTCTGGTACGAGCCGCCGGAGCAGCCGTTGCCGATGGTGAAGGCTGGTTCGCCGTACGTCTCCACGAAGCGTTCCTTGACCATGCTCATGGTCTCGGCCGCCAGGACGTCGTTGCAGTTGTTGCCGAAGACGTTGAGGGAGGACGAGGCGACGCCGTACCCCTTGCTCAGATACGCGTCGTTCATGATGCCGACGGTGTTGCGGCCCTGGACGTACCAGCCGCCCGAACAGCCCCCGCCGAAGCCGTACACCAGACGACCGTTCCAGCCGGGACCGCGCTGCAGCGGGTCGGGGTCGGGGGACTGCGGATCGTGCAGTACGGCCGTCTCGTAGATGGCGCGGTTGATGGTGCCGGTCTCGACGCGGACGATGTACGGGACCTTCTCGCCGGTACTCGTCGTGGCGGTCGCGAGGTCGGCGGGCCGTACGGCCGGGTCGGGCAGGGGGACGAACGTGCGGGCCGTGGTGCGGTACATGTAGTCGACGCGGGTCCTGACCGAGCAGTCCTGGTCGAGCGGCGGCCCGAGGGAGACGCCGGTGATCGTCTTGAACTCGGCGGTGTCGCAGACGAACGGCTGCTCGTGCGGTCCGGAGAAGACCGGGCCGGTGACCGGGTGGTTCGTCAGGGTCAGCTGCCCGGATTCCGCTCCCGGGGCGCTTGCCGTGAGGAGGTTGTCACCCTGGGACAGGTCCTTGATCAGGCCTGTCAGCGTGTTGTCGCCGGAGGTCCTGAAGGCCGAGGTCACATCCCGGCCGCCCACCTCGACCCGTACCGTGCCGGCCGGTGTCGACGCGGGCACCCCGACGCGTATCAGGGCGTCGTCGCCCGAGACCGTGCCGGGCCGTGACGACAGGGCCGTCACCTGGAGCTGCCCGCCTTCCAGGCTGCTGGCCTGCGCCGTTGTCGCGCCGACGAGCAGGCCCATGATCGCCAGGCCGGCAAGGCCTCGCCTGACCGGTCTCGCGGCTCTTGTGAATGACACGACGGAACTCGCCTCACTTCGTGGAGTGGGAATGCGTGCACAGGATGCGAACAGGGGCCGGGGATGGGAGCAGGGGACGGAGATGTGAGCAGGGGACGGAGGTGCGAACAGGGCCCGGAGATGTGAGCAGGGGACGGAGGCGTGAACCGAGGCCGGAGAGATGAACAGCGCGGCCGGGGACATGAACAGGGGCCGAGGGACTACCAGTTGGTGAACGCGCCGTCCGATGTGCGCAGATGCGGCCGCTCGTCCGCCTTGGCCTGGTAGCGCCGTGCCGCCTCGCGGTCGATGTCGACCCCGATGCCGGGGAGTTCGCTCAGCTCCACCCGCCCCGGAGCGATCGTCGGCCGTGCGGTGAACAGGGCGGCGATCTCCGGATCGGGGTCCGTCTGGTGCTCCTGGATCGCCACGTTCGGGCAGGCCAGGTTGAGCTGGAGCGAGGAGGCGGCGGTGACCGGGCCGAGCGGGTTGTGGGTGGCGAGCTTGATGTGGTGGGCCTCCGCCATCGCCGCGATCTTCTTTGCCTCGGTGAGGCCGGCGGCGACCCCGACGTCCACCCGTGCGTAGTCGATCAGCTCATCCTCGATCAGGGTCCTGAACTCCCATTTGGAGCCGTACTGTTCGCCTGCCGCCAGAGGTACGCCGGTCCGCGCCCGCAGCATGCGGTAGCTGTCCGGGTTCTCGCAGCGCAGCGGGTCCTCGACGAAGTACGGGCGGGCCGCCTCGATCTCGCGGCACAGGGTCAGCGCCTCCGGCGGGTCCAGGCGGGTGTGGACGTCGAGGATCAGCTCCACCTCTTCGCCGACCGCGTCGCGTACCTGGTGGAAGAGGGTGACCGAGTCACGCAGACAGCGGCGGGCGTCGAGTGTGCCATCGGCGTCGTGCGGCGAGGCGAACCGCAGATGGCGCCAGCCCTCGGCGACCAGTTCGCGGCAGCGGTCCAGGAACCAGGCGCGGTCGTGGTAGCCGTCGCCGACATGGATGTACGCCGGTACGTGATCACGTACCCGGCCGCCGAGCAGTTCGTGGACCGGGACGCCGAGCGCCTTGCCGCGGATGTCCCAGAGGGCCACGTCCACGGCGGCGATGGCGGCGCCGAGTACGCGGTCGGCGGGGAAGAAGCCGCGCCGGAACATCACCTGCCACAGGTGCTCGATCCGTCGCGGGTCCTCGCCGACGATCAGCTCCGCGAGGTGCTCCAGGCCCCCGGCGACCGCCCGTTGACGGGACCGGATGCCGACCTCGCCCAGGCCGTGGATGCCCTCGTCGGTGTCGACGACGACCAGCATCATGCTGTCGCCGTGATCGGGGAGGGTCAGTACTTCCAGGCCGGTGATCTTCATTCCGCTCCTCTATGAAAACGTTCCCGCAACTTCGGCATCCTTCTCGCGAACGCATCATTGGTGGCGATCGATCCGAAGCGCAAGACCCTTGCAGCTACTGGGATTTCATCGAGGAACGGGTTCCGACGCACCTCTTGACACATCATGGAAACGTTCGCGAGCATCACGGCATTCGCAGGATCCAGATCATGAGGAGGCGGTCCGTGGCAGTCACGATCCGGGAGGTGGCGAGCGCCGCGGGGGTCTCGGTGTCGACGGTCTCCCGTGCGTTCACCGCACCCGACCAGGTGCAGCCGGCGACCCGGCAGCGGATCCTCGACGCCGCGGCCGAGCTCGGCTACTCCGCCAATCCGGCGGCCCGTTCACTGCGCGGCGGCGGCACCGGAACGCTCGGTCTGATCGTCCCGGACATCGCCAACCCGTTCTTCCCGCCGATCATCAAGGCGATGCAGGCCCGCGCCCGGCGCCAGGGCTACACGGTCCTGGTCGCCGACAGCGACGAGCGCGAGGCGGATGAACTGGCCACCATCGCGGCGGTGTCGAAGCGGGTCGACGGCCTGATCCTGTGGGCCTCCACCCTCACCGAGGAACGCCTCCACGAGCTGGCGGACCGGATGCCGCTGGTCGTGGTCAACCGCCATGTGCCGGGCATCCCCGAGGTCCGGATCTCCCTGACCGCCGGCATCTCGCAGGCCGCCGAACTGCTGAAGGCGTACGGTCATCGCCGCTGCGTCTTCGTCAACGCCTCGCGTGCCGAGCTGAGCCGCGGCAAGTCCATCCAGGAGTCCTTCGAGGCGCTCGACCTCTCGCTGACCGAACTCGGCCCGTACGAGCCGCGGTTCGAGACCGGAGTGCACGCCGCCACCCTGGTCTCCGCCCTGGAGGCGACGGCCGTGATCGCCCACAACGATCTGGTCGCCCTCGGCGTACTGCACCAGATGGCCAACCTCGGAGTGGGCGTGCCGGGCGACGTGAGCGTCATCGGCATCGACGACACACTGCTCGCGTCCGTCTCCACCCCCAGCCTCACCACCATCAGGATCGACCCCGAGGAGATCGCCACCCGTGCGGGAGACCTCCTGATCGAGACGATCGCCGGCTCAACGGGTCGTGGCGCAAAGGGACGTGATGCCACGCCTGGCTTCGTGGAGATCGGCTCCCGGCTGATCCCGCGCGCCTCGACGGGCCCCGCGCCCGCCCGCTGATCGACCGCGCACCCCGCAAGACGAGTCCGTCACCTCCCTCGCCGCACCGAGCCCACCCATGCCCTTCTCTGGAGCCGTCATGCCCAAAAACCTCCGCTGTGCCGCCATATTCGGTTGCACGGTGCTGACCGTGACCCTCGCGGGCTGTTCCTCCCTCACCCCGACCAGCGCCGACACCTCCGGCGATCTCGTCCTGCGGGTGCAGGGGATGCCCCCGGCCACCGACAAGCCGGGCCTCGCCCTCTTCAAACAGCAGGTCGCCGACTTCGAGAAGGCCCACCCCGGCATCAAGGTCAAGGGCTCCACCACGGTCTTCGACCCGCTGACCTTCTCCGCCAAGCTCTCCGGCGGCAGCATCGAGGACGTCATCAAGGTGCCGCTGACCGAGCCGCAGCGCCTCATCCGGCAGAAGCAGGTCCAGCCGATCACCGGGCAGCTCGAGGAGTGGCAGCACTTCGATGAGTTCAACCCGAAGGTGCTCCAGCAGCTCACCGACGACGGCGGTGATGTCTACGGCGTACCGCAGAACCCGTACGCCCAGGGCCTGGTCTACAACCGTGAGCTGTTCGAGCAGGCCGGTCTCGACCCCGACAAGCCGCCGGCCACCTGGGAGGAGGTCCGTACCGCCGCCGAGCAGATCAGCGAGAGGACCGGCAAGGCGGGCTTCGTCCACGAGTCCAAGGACAACCAGGGCGGCTGGCAGCTGACGATGCTCTCGTACGCCTTCGGCGGCGAGCTGCAGAAGCAGGAGGGCGGCAAGTACACCGCCACGCTCACCGGGGAGCCGACGAAGAAGGCGCTGCGGCTGCTGAAGGACATGCGCTGGAAGGACGACTCGCTCGGCAAGTCGCTGCTGGTCAACCAGAACGATGTGATCAAGCAGTTCGCGGCCGGACAGGTCGGCATGTTCATGGGCAGCCCGGGGACGTACCGCCTGGCGAAGATGCAGTTCGGCATGGAGAACACCGACGCCTTCGGGGCCGCCCCGATGCCGCAGTCCGGCGGCGACGCAACCCTCACCGGCGGCGATATCTACATGGTCCCGAAGTCCGCCGACAAGAAGCATGCGGCAGCGGCCGTCGAGTGGCTGACCTTCGCCTACGCCAAGCCGCAGTACAGCACCGAGATCGCCGCCGCCCAGGCCAAGGCGCTCTCGGCCGACCCGAAGTCCGCGGTGGGCGTACCGACCCTGCCGGTCTTCGACCAGAAGCGGCAGACCGCGATCAACGCCGCGATCAAGCCGTACGTGAACGTGAAACTGGACCACTTCAAGCCGTACGTCGACGGGCTCGCGACGCTGGAGCTGAAGCCGGAGCCGCCGTACCAGGCGCAGAAGCTGTACACCGCGCTTGATCCGGTGGTCCAGGCCGTGCTCACCCGGCGCGACGCCGACATCGACTCCCTCCTCGCCTCCGCGGAGAAGGACGTCAATGCGCAGCTCGCCGCGGACCAGAAGTAGCCCGCCGATGAGTCTGCTCACCGACTCCCGGAGTCCCGCCGCGGTGTCCAAGGAGCCCGTGCCGAAGGCGCCGCCGATGCGGCGCGGACGGGGCACCGGCGCCCGTAAACAGCTCACGGCCTGGCTGTTCCTCGTTCCCGCACTGCTCGTCTTCGGGCTCTTCGCCTGGTGGCCGATCGTGCGCAGCCTGCTGATCAGCTTCCAGCGCACCAACCTCGTGGAGCCGGCCGTCTGGGTCGGCCTGGACAACTTCCGGGCGCTCTTCGACGATCCGCTGCTCGCCACCGCCGTCGGGAACACCCTCTTCTTCGTGGCCCTCGGCCTGCTGATCGGCTTCCCGGCGCCACTGATCCTCGCCGCCGTCATGTCGACCGTGCGACGCGGCGCGGGCGTCTACCGCTTCCTCGTCTACCTGCCGGTCGTCATCCCGCCGGTCGTGGCGATCCTGCTCTGGAAATGGTTCTACGACCCCGGCAGCGGCCTCTTCAACAACATCCTCGGCAAGATCGGCCTCGGCCCGTACCCCTGGCTGGAGTCCTCCGACAGCGCCATGCTCTCGCTCGTCCTGGAAGCCACCTGGGCCGGAATGGGCGGCGCCGTCCTCATCTACCTCGCCGCCATGGTCTCCATCCCCGGCGAGCTCTACGAGGCCGCCGAGGTCGACGGCGCCGGCATCTGGCGTCGCATCTGGCATGTCATGCTGCCCCAACTCCGTCCCGTCATCGGCCTGTTGCTCCTCGTGCAGCTGGTCAACACGGTCCAGGTCTTCACCGAGCCGTACGTCTTCACCGGCGGCGGCCCCGACAACGCGACCCTCACGGTCCTGCTGCTGATCTTCCGTTACGCCTTCCAGGACGGTGCGTACGGCCAGGCCGCCGCCCTCTCCTTCCTGATGGTGCTCGCCCTCGCCCTGCTCTCCGCGGTGTATCTGCGGGCCACCCGCAGCTGGAGCACGTCATGACCACAGCACTCACCACGTTCGTCTCGACGAACGACCGGCAACGGCCCGGGGTCCGCGCCGCCGTGCGCTCCCTCCAGGTCTTCACCCTGATCCTGCTGCTGCTCATCGGCATCGGACCGCTGTACTGGATGTTCAAGGGCGCGGTCTCCCCGCCCACCGAGCTCACCACCCAGCCGCTCGCCCTGTGGCCGGACCGGCCTGCGCTCGGCAACTTCGCCACCGCGTACACCGACCTCAGCGTCGGCCGGTATCTGATGAACACCTTCCTGGTGGTCGGCGGATCGTGGTTCGTGCAGCTCTTCGTCTCGGCCACGGCGGGCTTCGCGCTCTCCGTGCTCCGCCCGAAGTTCGGCAAGGTCGTCTACGGCGCGATCCTGGCCACCATGTTCGTGCCGTACACGGTGAATATGGTCAGCCTCTTCATGACCGTGATCGACGTGCCGTTCCTGCACCTCAACCTGGGTGACACGTACTGGGCGATCTGGCTGCCCGCCGGCACCAACGCCTTCACGGTGCTGCTCGCCAAGCAGTTCTTCGACGCCCTGCCCAGGGAGCTGTTCGACGCGGCACGGGTCGACGGGGCGAGCACCCGGCAGCTGCTCACCAGGATCGTGCTGCCGATGAGCAAGCCGGTGCTCGCCGTGATCAGCCTGCTCGCGGTGATGCACTCCTGGAAGGACTTCATCTGGCCGCTGGTCGCCATCACCGACCCCGAGAAGCAGCCGATCAGTGTCGCGCTCGCGCAACTCGCCACGCAGGCCCCGCAGGACCAGCTGATCGCCGCGATGGTCCTCGCCGTGGCCCCGCCGGTCCTTGTCTTCGTCGTCTGCCAGAAGTACATCGTCGCCGGGCTCGGCTTCACCGGCGTCAAGGGCTGAGCCCCACCGCCACCCGGGCCAAGGGACGTCAAGGGCTGAGCCCCGACCCCACCCGGACCAACAGAAGGGCACCTCCATGTCAGTCGCCCGACGCAGAGTCATCCAGGGCACGGCCCTCACCGCGGGCGCCGCGCTGCTGCCCAACGTTCCCGCGTACGCGGCCGCGGAGCCGGTCACCGTCGAGGCCGCCGGCATCACACTGGTCGGCCGCAGCGACGGCAGCGTCCTCGTCCGGGACGGTGCGGGAACCGACCGGATCCTCCTCAGCCACTTCATGATCAAGGACTCCGCGCTCGGCCAGCAGCGCACCTTCGGCGGCAGCCCCGCCCTGATCACGCTCCCCGACGGACGGCCCGCGATCCAGGTCACGTACACGATGGGGACCAGCGCGCCCGGAGTCACCGTGCGCGGCATCTTCGACGTCACCGCGCGCAAGGCGCACCTGAAGTGGGAGGTCGCGGGCTCCGGCACGCTCACCCCGTCCGGGTTCCAGTTCTCCCGCACGGTGTACGGGGCGAGCGCGCCGGAGGCGTACGAAGCGCTGACCGTCTGGGAGCGGGACGCCCGGGGCGGCATCCCGTACGAGGTGAACGCGGGCGGTACGTACGTGGAGACGTGGGAAGGAGCGAAGGGCTTCTTCTGCCTTTCGTCCACCAACCCCGCCAGTACGAACGCCACATGGATCCATGCGCCAGGCACCTCGACCGGCGCGTCCACCGCCGTCACCGAGGCCGATCTGGTCCTCGGCGACCTGCGGCCGCGCGCGGCGGGCACGATCGCCGCCGGGCGGCCGCCCGGCCTGGAGGTGTGGCCCGACCAGGCCTTCAACCTCTACAAAGGGGCCCGGCGGGCGCTGCCGCGCCGGGGGCAGGTCGTCAACGGGTCGCAGGCCGCCAAGAAGGTGACCCTGACCTGGTGGGCAAGGGACTTCGCAGGCAAGAAGATCGGTGGCGGGACCCTCTGCGAGGACCTCGCGGCAGGCGCCGCCTGGAACGCCTCCTTCCCACTGACCTCGCCCTCGCAGAACATCGTGTTCACCGGTGTGGAGGCGGTCAGCGGCGCCGACCGGGCCATCGCCCGCACCAATCTGAGCGTGCTCCCGGAGTTCACGTACCAGGCCGGCAAGGAGTCGATGTTCGGCCTCGCCAACTACCCCTGGCTGCTCCGGCCCGACAAGGAAGCCGTACTCGGCCTGGTCAAGACGCTCGGCATCAAGTGGATCCGGATCGCCTACGAGGGCGCCCCCGGTATCGACATCGCGACCCTTGACGCCAACGGCATCGGCCACAACGTGCAGCTCAGCGGCATCCCCGTAGGCGGCAGCCCCGAGCAGATCGCCGCCTGGGCCGACACCAACGTCGCCAAGGCCCTCGCCGCCGACGCCGCGTATTTCGAGGTCAGCAACGAGGTCAACCAGCCCTGGATGTCCGGCCGTGGCGCCGACGCCTACGTCCGCGACGGCCTGCGCCAGGTCACCACCCGCCTCGCCGCGGCCGGCTCCACGATGAAGGTCATGAACGCCGGCCTCGGCGGCATGGACCACATCTGGACCAAGAACTTCCACGACGCGGGCGGCTGGGACCTCATCGACGTCTTCGCCTTCCACCCCGGCCGCGGCAACTTCACGCCCGACTTCGCGCCGCCGCCCGAGGAGTGGACCCAGGGCTCGTCCGGCACGTACTGGAACTTCCTCGGCGCCCTGCGCAAGGCGCGGCAGGTCATGGCGGAGTACGGCGGAGACAAGGAACTCTGGATCACCGAGGCGTACGCGCCCACCCGCCCCAACGTGTGGTGGAGCGACACCTACCGGCACGCCGCCGAGAACACGCTGCTCTCGCTCGCCCTCGCCAAGTCGGAGAAGGTGCGCGCCGTCAACTGGTACCAGCTGCACGACTCGGTCATCCACCACCCGCAGGAGGCCGACCCGGCCAACCCCGAGTACCACTACGGCCTGATGAACCGCGACACGAGCGCCAAGCCGTCGCTGCTCGCCTTCGCGACCGCCGCCCGGGTCCTGGACCAGGCCGAGTTCGTCCGTCATCTCGCCTTCTCGGACCAGGACATCAAGGGCCTTCTCTTCACCACTCCCGACGGCCCGCTGTCGGTCATCTGGAGCCGTAAGGACGGTTACGTCCTCAACTCCGCACACGGTGACGATCTTTGGTACGCGTCGCCGGAGCCGTGGGTCGACACCTGGACGACCAGGACCCAGGTCGTGGCCGAAGCGGCCGCAGGCACCGTGCGCGAGCTCAACTGCATAGGTCAGGAACGCTCACTGAACGCCTCCGGCGGCAAGGTCACACTCACCGTCGACGGCGCCCCGCGCATCTACTACGGTCTCTCCGCCGATCCCGACCGCAAGCCCGGAACCAGGGGACGCACCGCATGAGGAACGAAACCGCACGGCATGACATCACCGTCGTCGGCGGCGGCCTGGCCGGGGTCTGCGCGGCCATCGCCGCGGCCCGCCTCGGCCGGACCGTCGCGCTGATCAACAACAGGCCGGTACTCGGCGGCAATTCGAGCAGCGAGGTCCGCGTCTGGGTGTGCGGCGCGACCGGCCATGGCAAGAACCACAACGCCCGCGAGGGCGGCATCATGGGCGAGTTGCTCGTGGAGAACCAGTACCGCAACCCGGACGGGAACCCGTACTACTGGGACGCCGTGGTCCTGGACGCGGTACGTGCCGAGCCCGGCATCACGCTCTACCTCAACACCGATGTGCGCGAGGTGGCGGCCGAAGGCCCGGACGACGACAGGCGGATCACCTCGGTCACCGGCTGGATGATGGGCTCCGAGCGGCGGATCCGCTTCGAGAGCCCCGTCTTCCTCGACTGCACCGGAGACGGCCTGATCGGCCACCTCGCGGGCGCCCGCCACCGCATCGGCCGTGAGGCGCGGAACGAATTCGACGAGGCGTGGGCCCCGGAGTCGGCCGACGGCATCACTCTCGGGTCCACGCTGCTCTTCTACACGAAGGACGCCGGGCGTCCGGTGAAGTTCGTGCCGCCGGACTTCGCCAAGGACATCGGCACCACCTCCATCCCGCAGCGGCGGATCATCAAGGCGGGGGACAACGGGTGTGCGTACTGGTGGATCGAGTTCGGCGGAGAGCTGGACACGGTGCACGACAACGAGCGGATCCGGGACGAGCTGTGGTCCGTGATCTACGGGATCTGGGATCACATCAAGAATTCGGGCGAGTTCGACGCGGCGAACATGACCCTGGAGTGGGTGGGGTCGGTGCCCGGGAAGCGGGAGTACCGGCGGTTTCTCGGTGACTACGTGCTGCACCAGGGGGACATTCTCGGGCAGACGGAGTTCGCCGACCGGGTTGCCTTCGGCGGCTGGTCGATCGATCTGCATCCGCCGCAGGGCATGTACGCCACCGAGTCGGGAGCCCGGCAGCTCTACGCGGACGGGATCTACCACATCCCGTACCGCAGCCTGTACTCGGTGAACACCGGGAATCTGCTGTTCGCCGGGCGGAACATCTCCGCCAGTCATGTCGCGTTCGGCTCGACCCGGGTCATGGCGACCTGCGCCACGATCGGGCAGGCGGCCGGCACGGCGGCGGCGCTGTGTGCCGCAGGGGAGGTCGCGCCGCGCGAGCTCTCCGTACCCGAGCTGCAGCGGGTGCTGCTGCGTCAGGACGCCTCGCTCATCGGGCTGGCTTCGACGGACCCGGAGGACCTGGCGCTGCGGGCGACCGCCAGCGCGTCATCCGCCCTGTCCTGTCTGGCGGTCGAGGACTCCGGAGAGCTGTGGCCGCTCGCGGCGGACGCCGGACTCGTCCTTCCCGTCGACCCGGACCTCACCGGCCTTGAACTCCTGGTCGACGCCGACCGTGAGACCGAGCTCGTGATCGACCTGTACGACCCCGAACTCGGCCAGAACTACGTCCCGCGCCGCCTCGTCACCACCACCACGCTGCCGGTCGCCGCAGGCCGCCGGCAATGGCTCAAGACCGGCCTCGACTGGTCCCCGGACACCCCGCGCAACGCCTTCCTCGTCCTGCGCGCGAATGACGCGGTCACCCTGCACCGCGCCGACCGGCCGGCCCCCGGCGTCCTGTGCTTCACGCGAGTCCCGCTGCGTCCGCAGGACGAATCCCCGCAGCTCCTTCGCGAGTGGACGGACGCCGGTCTGCTGCGCCGTACCTTCTGCTTCCGTACGGGGGAGACGGCGGCGTACGCCCCGGCCAAGGCCGTCGACGGCTACGCCCGCCCGTACGCGGGACCGCATATGTGGGTCTCCGCATCCTTGGCGGACGATCCCTCGCCCTGGCTCTCGCTCACCTGGCCCGAACCGGTCACCCTGGGCCGTATCGAGGTCATCGCCGACGACGACGTCAACGAGGACCTGATCAACCTGCACCACCACCGCACCCCCTTCGACACCCTCCCCACCCTCCTGTGCGACTACCGCGTCGAGGCGCGGGACGCGGACGGCACCTGGCGCGTGATCGCCCGCGCGGATCGCAACCGGCGACGCCGCCGGTCGCACAGGCCGTCGGAGCCGGTCACCACGTCGGCCGTCCGGATCGTCGTCGAAGCGACCAACGGCACGGACTCGGCGCACCTCGTCGCCGTACGCGCCTACGCGGCGGGGGAGTGACGGCGCGATGGTTGCGAGAGTCCTTGTCACCGGGGCCGCAGGACGGATCGGGCGAGCGGTCCTCACGCTGCTGGCCGAACGCGGGTTCGCGGCGAACGCCCTGGTCCTCGACGACCCCGGTGACCTGCCGGCCCGCCTGGTCGTGACCGGCGACGCGGCCGATGCGCAGACCGTACGGGCGGCCCTGGAGGGCGCCGACGCGGTCATCCACCTGGCCGCGATCCCAACTCCCGAACGCAACACCGCGGTCGAGGTCTTCACGGCCAACAGCCTGACCACCTTCACCGTCCTCGAGGAGGCCGGCCGGGCCGGGATCCGGCACGTGGCACTGGCGAGCTCGTGGTGTGTCACCGGTCTGCCCTGGACCGCGGCCGAGAACCCGCATCCGCCGTACGTTCCGGTCGACGAGGCGATGGAGTCCCAGGTCGACGACGCCTACGGCCTGTCCAAACAGGTCGACGAGCTGACCGCGCGGATGATGGCGCGACGGCACGGCATGAGCGTGGTGTGCCTGCGCTATCCGTACGTGGGCGGCTTCGAGGAACGGCTGCTCGCGCACGCCGCCCGGCTCACGGCGGACCCGGCCGCCGGCGCCAGGGACCTGTGGACGTACCTCGAGGTCCACGACGCGGCGAGAGCGGCCCTGCTCGCGCTGGGCGTGCGGGGCAGCGGCGCGCACGCGGTGCACCTCTGCGCCCCCGAGATCATCGTCCCCTACCCGACGGAGGAACTGCTGCGCCGCTACCACCCCGGCACGGTGCTGCGCCGCCCGCTGCCGGGCCGCGCGGCCCCGGTCGACACCTCGGCGGCGCGCAGGCTCCTGGGGTTCACGGCCAGGAATCTTGTCGACCTCGAGGCCGTCGACAAGGGTCACTGACCTGATGCATTCCCTGTGGGCGCGTCCGCGCTCCCTCACTCCAGAGGGAGTGCGGACCCGTGCTCGCGCGGCGGCCGGGGGCCCTGGATCCGTCGCTCGTCCGCCCGGATCGGGACGTCGTTGATGCTCGCCTCGCGGCGGCGCATCAGGCCGTGGGCGTCGAACTCCCACAGTTCGTTGCCGTACGAGCGCCAGTGTCCGCCGGACGCGTCGCGCCACTCGTACTGGAAACGTACGGCGATCCGGTCGTCGCCGAAGGACCACAGCTCCTTGCGCAGCGCGTAGTCGAGTTCGCGGTCCCATTTCGCGGCGAGGAAGGCGCGGATCCCGTCCCTGCCCGTCACGAAGGAGTCGCGGTTGCGCCAGACCGAGTCCGGCGTGTAGGCGAGCGCGACGCGGTCGGGGTCGCGGGTGTTCCACGCGTCCTCGGCTGCCTGCACCTTGGCGAGGGCGTCCGCCTCGGTGAACGGCGGGACCGGCGGCCGCAGTCGGGTGTCCTGAGGTGAGATCATTGCGACCACTGCGAGTTCTCGATGACGGTCACGAAGTCGGTGCGTACGAAGCCCGGTGAGAAGTGGGCGAGGACATCGGCCTTGACGTTGCCGAACGCGGTGTCGGGGCGGTGCGCGATGCCCTCGGTGAACGCCGCCAGGATCCGGCGCTTGAAGTCGGGGCGCGGATGCGCGGCCACGACCGCGTCCCGCTGCTCCTGCGTGGTCTCGTCGAACCCGAGCCCCAGGACGTCGACTTCGACGCCCGCGGTGACCAGGGCCACCTCCGGCTCCATGTGGTACGGGATCTCCGGGGTCGTGTGCAGCGCGATGGCCGTCCATGCGGTCCTGGCCCGCTCGGGTGCCAGGCCGTGCCGCAGCAGGAAGTCGCGGGCCGCGTCGGCGCCGTCGATCTCGAAGCGCCGCTCGGACGTGGCGTACTTCGGCGTCAGCCCCACATCGTGGAACAGGGCTGCCACGTAAAGGAGTTCGGGGTCGAAGTCCAGGCCGCGGCGGCGGCCGCGCAGGGCGCCGAAGAGGTAGACGCGGCGTGAATGGTCGTAGAGCAGGGTGCTCGCGGTGTCGCGGACCAGTTCGGTCGCCTCCCTGGCGAGCACGCTGTCGGGGATCTCGATATCGGCGATACGTGGGGTCACGGTGGTCACGGTCGGCTCCTTGGCGGGTGCTGCGGTCGAGGCAGGGGGTGTGGTGCCGTTGCTGCGATGCCTTCAGCCTGCCGCCCAGGCATGCCGCCGCACCATGTCCATCTGGACAGGAATCCCACACATATGGACAAGGCGCGGCGCTAGCCTGGGGGTATGAGCACCCGTGAGCGCCCCCTACCCCGCACCGTTGCCGTACTCGCGTACGAGGGTGTGCGGTTGCTCGACGTCACGGCGCCGTTGGAGGTGTTCAGCACGGCGGCCGGTCTGGGCGCCCGCTACGAGGTGGCCCTGCTGTCCCCGGACGGCGGCCCCGTCACCACCTCCGCCGGGACCCGGCTGCTCACGGACCCGGTCGGTCAACTGGCCGGGCGCGTCCACACGTTGATCGTGCCGGGCTCCCCGGGACTTCCGCAGCGGCTGCCGGCCGGTCTGCTCGACGCCGTCCGGACCTTGCACTCGGCTTCCTGGCGCACCACGTCCGTGTGCACCGGCGCCTTCGCGCTCGCCGAGGCGGGACTGCTGCGCGGGCGGCGCGCCACCACGCACTGGCGGCACACGACGACGCTGACGCGCCGCCACCCCGACATCGACGTGGACGGTGACGCGATCTTCGTACGGGACGGGCGGATCTACACCTCGGCGGGCGTGAGCGCGGGACTCGATCTCGCCCTGGCTCTCGTCGAGGCCGACGAAGGGCCCGATCTGGCCCGTGAAGTCGCCCGCGATCTGGTGGTCTTCCTCCAACGCCCGGGCGGGCAGTCGCAGTTCTCCGTGGCCGCGCGCACCCCGACGCCGCGGCACGGCACCCTGACCGCACTCCTCAGATCCATCGCCGCGGACCCGGCCGCCGACCACTCCCTGCCGGAACTCGCCCGCCGGGCCGGCCTCAGCGCCCGCCATCTCACGCGGCTCTTCAACGAGGAGATCGGTGACACACCCGGCGGCTACGTCGAGTCGGTCCGCCTCGAAGCCGCGCGGACCCTCCTCGACGCGGGCGAGACGGTCACCGCCACGGCCCGCCTCAGCGGCCTCGGCAGCGACGAGACCCTGCGCCGGGTGTTCCTGCGCCACTTGGGCGTGACGCCCTCGGCGTACCGCGCGCGATTCCGTACGACGACACCCGGCGGGTCCCGGGGGAGCCGGGTCACCGGGGAGTCGTAGCGCGGCAGCTCCTCGCAGTTCCTGGGCGGGGTCGGCGCGGGTTCACGGCCGCTCGCGCGCCCTGCGCCGTCCCACACCTGGAACTCACGGGCCCGCCACGCCGCCACCTCAACAACACCCTGCGATCGTGGGCACATCTGCCGGTACGCGTCCGCAGTGCGAGTTGACCGCAGAGCCGCTCCACCCGCCCACCGAAAGGATCTTTCTCCATGCCACAGCACGTACGGGGCGTCATCGCCCGCGCCAAAGGCGAACCGGTACGCATCGAGACCATCGTCGTCCCCGACCCGGGCCCGGGTGAGGCCGTGGTGAAGGTGCAGGCGTGCGGCGTCTGCCACACCGATCTGCACTACCGCGAGGGCGGCATCAACGACGAGTTCCCCTTCCTCCTCGGACACGAGGCGGCCGGGATCGTCGAACAGGTCGGTCCTGGTGTGACCGATGTGGCCCCCGGCGATTTCGTGATCCTCAACTGGCGTGCGGTGTGCGGCACGTGCCGTGCCTGCCGGCGCGGTCGCCCGCAGTACTGCTTCGACACGCACAACGCGCGGCAGAAGATGACGCTCGCCGAGGACGGCACCGAGCTGTCGCCCGCCCTCGGTATCGGCGCCTTCGCCGAGAAGACCCTCGTGGCCGCGGGCCAGTGCACCAAGGTCGACCCGGCCGCGTCCCCGGCCGCCGCGGGGCTGCTCGGCTGCGGTGTGATGGCGGGCATCGGCGCCGCGATCAACACCGGGGGAGTGGGCCGCGGCGACTCCGTGGCCGTCATCGGCTGCGGCGGAGTCGGCGCCGCGGCCGTGGCCGGCGCACGTCTGGCGGGCGCGGCGCGGATCATCGCCGTCGACCTCGACGACCGCAAGCTGAGCACGGCCCGCGAGCTCGGCGCGACCCACACGGTCAACTCCCGTACGAGCGACCCGGTCGAGACGATCCGCGAGCTGACCGACGGCTTCGGCGCCGATGTCGTCATCGAGGCGGTCGGCCGCCCCGAGACGTATGAACAGGCCTTCTACGCAAGGGATCTGGCGGGCACCGTGGTCCTGGTCGGCGTGCCCACGCCGGAGATGCGGATCGACCTGCCGCTGCTCGACGTCTTCGGACGCGGCGGCTCCCTCAAGTCCTCCTGGTACGGCGACTGCCTGCCCTCCCGCGACTTCCCGCTGCTCATCGACCTGTACCGGCAGGGGCGCCTGGACCTCGACGCCTTCGTCAGCGAGACCATCGCCCTTGACGGGGTCGAGGAGGCCTTCGCCCGTATGCACAAGGGAGATGTCCTGCGCTCGGTGGTGATCCTCTGATGGCGGGTGTACGGGTCGAACGTGTCGTCACCTCGGGCGTGTTCGCGCTCGACGGCGGCAGCTGGGAGGTCGACAACAACGTCTGGATCATCGGCGACGACCACGAGGCGGTGGTGATCGACGCGGCCCACGACGCCGGGGCCATCATCGCCGCGCTGGGTGAACGCCGGCTCACCGCGATCGTCTGCACCCACGCGCACAATGACCACATCAACGCGGCTCCCGCGCTCGCCGAGGCGACCGGCGCACCGATCCTGCTCCACCTGGACGACCGCGTGCTGTGGAAGCAGACCCATCAGGACCGCGAACCCGACAGCTATCTCTCCGACAACCAGCGCATCGAGGTGGCCGGTACCGAGCTGCAGGTGCTGCACACCCCCGGCCACGCCCCGGGAGCGATCAGCCTGTATCTGCCGCAGCTCGCCATGGTGTTCACCGGCGACACGCTGTTCGCGGGCGGCCCCGGAGCCACCGGGCGCTCGTTCTCGAACTTCCCGACGATCATCCGCTCCATCCGGGACCGGCTCCTGACCCTGCCCGCCACGACCGTCGTGCGCACCGGGCACGGCGAGGACACCACCATCGGTGACGAGGCGCCCCACTTGGAGGAATGGATCGCGCGCGGGCACTGAACCGCGTCGGCACGGAACCGCGTCGGCACGGAATCGCGTCGGCACGGAATCGCGTCGGCACGGAATCGCGTCGGCACTGAAGCGGTGCAACGCCGGGATGCAAAACATCAGTGGCGTGTCCATCCGTGCCGACACCCATATCCGGTCACTGTCCCGGGGTGGCAGGATGGCTGGTTTGCGGCGGCACCGGTGGGCTGACACCGGTGCCGCCGGGGCCCAGAGGTCCTGAGCAGTGGTGAGGGGGGCCGGGCTGTGCCCGCTCCACGGATGAGTACGACACCCCTGCCGGGGATCGGTGTCCGCTACGACCTGACCACCCGCGCACACCATCACCTGTCGGTGGTCGCACACCGCGACGGCACCCGGACCGTGAACGTCTACCACGGCGACGACCCCGACGCCTGCGCCCAGGCAGTGCACCTGACGGGTGCGGAGACCGCGGCCGTGATCGACGCCCTGATGCCCGCGCACCACAGCCCGAACCTGCTGCACACCACCGATCTCGGCCTGGTGGCCGAGCGCATGGAGGTGTCGGCCCACTCGCACTGGAACGGTCGTGTCCTCGGCGACACACGGCTGCGTACGGAGACCGGTGTGTCCGTCGTCGCCGTGCTGCGCCGGGCCGAGGCGATCCCCTCGCCGACGCCCGACTTCCGGCTCGCCGGCGGGGACACCCTCATCGTCATCGGTACGCGCGAAGGCGTGGACGCGGCCGCTTCGATACTCGGACGTGACTGAGCCCCATGCACTCTGCTGTCTTTCTCATAGAGTTCGGCGCGATCATCCTGGGCCTCGGTCTGCTCGGCAGGCTCGCCGGGCGGCTGCAGTTCTCCCCGATTCCGCTCTACCTCCTGGCCGGTCTGGCCTTCGGCGAAGGAGGCCTGCTGCCGCTCGGCGCGAGCGAGGAGTTCGTGGCCATCGGCGCCGAGATCGGCGTCATCCTGCTCCTGTTGATGCTGGGCCTGGAGTACACCGCCAGTGACCTCGTATCGAATCTGAAGACCCAGTACCCGGCCGGACTCGTCGACTTCTCGCTCAACGCACTGCCGGGCGCGGCCGCGGCCCTGCTGCTCGGCTGGGGGCCGGTGGCCGCGGTGGTCCTCGCCGGCGTCACCTGGATCTCCTCGTCCGGCGTGATCGCGAAGGTGCTCGGCGACCTGGGCCGCCTCGGCAACCGCGAGACGCCGGTGATCCTCAGCATCCTGGTTCTCGAAGACCTCGCGATGGCCGTCTATCTGCCCATCATCACCGCCCTGTTGGCGGGCGTGAGCCTCGCCGTCGGCGCCGTCACACTCGGGATCGCCCTGGGGGTCGCGGGGGCCGTCCTCTTCATCGCCCTGCGGTACGGGCGGCTCATCTCGCGCTTCGTCTCCAGCGACGACCCCGAGAAGCTGCTCCTGGTCGTGCTCGGCCTGACGCTCCTGGTGGCGGGCATCGCGCAGCAGCTGCAGGTCTCGGCGGCGGTCGGCGCGTTCCTGGTGGGCATCGCGCTGTCGGGCGAGGTCGCCGAGGGCACCCATGCGCTGCTCTCGCCGCTGCGGGATCTGTTCGCGGCGGTGTTCTTCGTCTTCTTCGGCCTGCACACGGATCCGGCGAGCATCCCGCCGGTGCTGCTGCCCGCACTCGTCCTCGCCGTGGTCACCACCTGTACGAAGATCGCCACCGGCTACTGGGCCGCCAAGCGCGCGGGCATCGCCGTCAAGGGACGCTGGCGGGCGGGCGGCACACTGGTGGCCCGCGGCGAGTTCTCGATCGTGATCGCCGGACTGGCCGTCACGGCCGGAATCGAACCGCAATTGGGGCCGCTCGCCACCGCGTACGTCCTGATCCTCGTCGTGATCGGCCCGTTGACCGCGCGCTACACACAGCCCCTGGCCGCACGCCTGACGAAGGACCGCACGCCTGCGGGACCGCCGCCGCCGAAGGTCCCGGCCGCCGTCGCACCCGCCGGCCCCGAGGCGGAACCGGCCGCGGATCACCGGGGGCAGGGGTAGGGCGGCTCGTGTCGTTGTTCTGGCGGATCTTCCTGCTGAACGCCGTGGTGCTGCTCACGGCCGCGGCGCTGCTGCTGCTCGGACCGGTCACGGTCTCCACCCCCGTGCTGCTCACCGAGGCCGTGATCGCCGTGGCCGGAGTGGTGGTGATGCTGGCCGCCAACGCGGTGCTGTTCCGTCTCGGCCTCGCCCCGCTGCAGCGGCTCACGCGGGCGATGACCACGACGGATCTGCTGCGGCCCGGCAGGCGCCTCGAGGTCTCCGGCACAGGCGGGATCGCCGGCCTCATCGTCACGTTCAACACCATGCTCGACCGGCTCGAGGCCGAACGCGCGGCCAGCAGCGCGCTCGCGCTCTCCGCGCAGGAGGCGGAACGGCGCCGTATCGCCCAGGAGTTGCACGACGAGGTCGGCCAGACCCTCACCGTCGTGCTCCTCGACCTGAAGCGGCTCGCCGACCAGGTCCCCGAGCCGCTGCGCGAGGATCTGCACCGCGTGCAGGAGACCACGCGGGCCGGTCTCGACGAGATCCGCGGGATCGCCCGGGGACTGCGGCCGGGCGTCCTCGACGAGCTCGGCCTGACCAGCGCACTCACCGCGCTCGCCCATGAGATCTCGGCCCCTTCCGGGCTCACGGTCCGGCGGGCGTACGCCCCGGACCTGCCCGCGCTCGGGGACCAGGCCGAACTCGTCCTGTACCGCGTGGCCCAGGAGAGCCTGACCAACGCGGCACGGCATGCCGGCGCGACCGAGGTCGACGTACGCCTGCTGCGTGAGGTGTACGGGGTGGAGCTCACCGTCGACGACAACGGCGGCGGCACGGGCGGGGCGCCGGAGGGATCCGGCATCCGCGGAATGCGTGAGCGCGCCCTGCTCATCGGTGCCGACCTGTCGATCGGCCCGGCACCCGGCGGCGGGACCCGCGTCCGGATGACCGTGCCGCCGGCGAAAGGAACCGCGTGACATGGACGGCGACCCGATCGTGCGCGAGACGCCCACCGACTCGTCCGTGGGCGAGGCGCACACCGCCCCGACCGCCCCGGGGCCCATCCGCGTCCTGCTCGCGGACGATCACGCGTTGGTACGGCGCGGGGTGCGGCTCATCCTCGACAGCGAACCGGACCTCGAAGTCGTGGCGGAAGCCGACAACGGTGCCGAAGCCGTGGCCATGGCGCGCACCCACCGTCCGGCCCTCGCCGTCCTGGACATCGCGATGCCTCGGATGACCGGACTGCAGGCCGCCCGTGAACTGGCCCGTACCCAGCCGGACCTGCGCATTCTGATGCTCACGATGTACGACAACGAGCAGTACTTCTTCGAGGCGCTCAAAGCCGGAGCCAGCGGCTACGTACCCAAGTCCGTCGCCGACCGTGACCTGGTGGACGCCTGCCGGGCGGCCATGCGAGGCGAACCCTTCCTCTACCCGGGAACCATGACCACCCTGATCCGCGACTACCTCCAGCGGGCGCGGAACGGCGAACCGCTTCCGGACCGGGCCGTGACGGAACGCGAGGAGGAAGTGCTCAAGCTCGTCGCCGAGGGCCACACCTCCAAGGAGATCGCCCGGCTCCTGTGCATCAGCGTGAAGACCGTCGAACGGCACCGCGCCAACATGCTGCAGAAACTCGGCCTGCGCGACCGCCTCGAACTCACCCGGTACGCCATCCGCACGGGCCTGATCGAGCCCTGACACGCCCGCGGCGGCTAGAGCCGCCGAGGGCGATTGGCACCCCTGGTGAGGGGCACTCGGCACACGAGGGTCACAACAAAGGGGCAGTGATGGAGATTTCAGGTCTGATCAGCGCCATCGTGATCGGCATCGTGATCGGCGTCATCGGACGCCTTGTGCTGCCCGGACGGCAGCGCATCGGCATTCTGTGGACGATCCTCGTCGGCATCGTCGCGGCCCTGATCGGCACAGCCATCGCGGGCGGGCTCGGAGTGGCGGACACCGACGGGGTGGACTGGGGCGAGTGGCTCATCCAGATCGCTCTGGCGGCCCTGGGTGTCGCGGCTATCGACCGGGTCAAGCTGCGTCGGCGCTGACGTCGCGCAGAAGGCCCTGACGTCGCGCGGAAGCGGCTGACGTCATGGAGCAGGCGCTGACGTCAGGGGAAGAGAGGCGGGGGTCCATGCGGCCGGGGCGACACCCCGGCCGCATGGACCCCCGCCCCTTGAGGTACCCGCACGCGCATGCCACTCGACCACACCCAGGCCCCCGTCCTGCAAGCCCTCGCCGCCTACCGCGACCACCATGAACTCGGCTTCACGCCACCGGGGCACAAGCAGGCGCGCGGTGCTGATCCCGAGGCGCGGGCGGTGCTCGGGGACGCCGTGTACCTCGGCGACGTGCTCGCGTCCGGCGGGCTCGACGACCGGCGCATGCGCGGGCAGGTCCTGCAGCGGGCCGAGCACCTGATGGCCGATGCCGTGCACGCCGAGCACACCTTCTTCTCGACGTGCGGCAGTTCCCTGTCGGTCAAGGCCGCCATGCTGACGGTCGCGGCCCCGCACGACTCCCTCCTGATCAGCCGTGACGCGCACAAGTCCGTGGTGGCCGGGCTGATCCTGGCCGGCATCGAACCCGTGTGGCTGGAGCCCCGGTGGGACCCCGAACGGCATCTCGCGCACCCGCCGTCCGCCGCCACCGTCGCCAAGGCGTTCGCCGACCACCCCGAGGCCCGCGGTGCGCTGGTCACCAGCCCCACCCCGTACGGCACCACCGCCGACCTCTCCGCCATCGCCGCGGTCTGCCACCGGCAGGGCCGGCCGCTGATCGTGGACGAGGCATGGGGCGCCCATCTGCCGTTCCACCCCGATCTGCCGGCCTGGGCGATGGACGCGGGCGCCGACGTGTGCGTCACCAGCATCCACAAGATGGGCAGCGGCCTCGAACAGGGCTCCGTCTTCCATCTCCAGGGAGATCTCGTCGACCCGGCCGCGCTCGCCTCCCGCGCGGATCTGCTCGGCACGACCAGCCCGTCCGTGCTCCTGTACGCGGGCATCGACGCGTGGCGCCGCCAGATGGCCCTGCACGGTCGCGAACTTCTCGGCGCCGCACTCGAACTCGCCCACACCACACGGCAGTCCATCGACGCCCTCGACGGTCTGCGGGTCGACCGCCGCGAGGACTACTGCGGACCCGGCCGCGCCGACGGCTTCGACCCGCTGCCCGTGGTCGTCGACGTCACGGGCCTGGGACTCACCGGATACCGCGCTGCGGACTGGCTGCGCGCCCGGCACCATATCGACGTCCACCTGGCCGACCACCGCTGCGTCAGCGCCCAGCTCACCCACGCCGACGACCACGACACCACCGGCCGGTTGCTGACCGCGCTGCGCGACCTGGTCCACCGCGCCCCGTCGCTGCTCCCTGTGCGCCAGGTGCGGGTCCCGCAACCCGCCGAGCTGCGTCTGGTGCAGGAACTCCTGCCGCGCGACGCGTACTTCGGACCGGCCGAGGACGTCCCCGCCGAGCAGGCCGCGGGCCGGGTCGTGGCGGAGATGCTCACCCCGTATCCGCCGGGCATCCCCGTGGTCCTGCCCGGTGAGCGGCTCACCGACGTGGTCCTGACCTATCTCCGTACGGGCATCGAGGCCGGCATGAACGTCCCCGACGCCGCCGACCCCGCCTTGCGCACGATCCGGGTCGTCGCGGAGCGGTGAACCGGGAGCCCACGCCGCCGATGGCCAGGAGCGCGGTCGGCGCCTGACGGGCGTCAGGACAACGGCCGGTCCTGTCACGGCTGCTGACCGCGCCTGCCGTACCCCCACCACACGATCACCGTGCACACCAGCACCACCGCCCCCACCACCCTGAGCGCCGACGACATCCCCGCGCCGTAGTCCCCGCCGTCCGCCGACAGGACGGTCCCGGTCACCGCGACGCCCAGGGCGGCGCCCAACTCCCTTGCGGAGGTGCCGAGTCCGGAGCCGAGGCCGGCCGCGTGCGGGGGCAGCGCCTCCAGTACGCCGATCGTCAGGGCCGGCATACAGATCCCGGTGCCGAAGGAGATGACCAGGAGCCACACCACGTAGAGGCCGTACGGGGTGTGCGCACCGGCCGTGGAGGCGGCGAGCAGTCCCGCGCCGATGAGGGCCAGACCGGTCGTGATCACCGGCCGGGGCGAAGGGGGTCTCCCCTGCTCGGGCGAAGCCGGGAGCTTGGGGAGGCGCCGGCGGGCCGCGAACCTCGGCGCCAGGACCATCCCCGCGCTGACCGGCATGATCGCCAAGCCGGCCAGTGCGGGACCGTACCCCTTGAGGCCCTGCAGGTACTGCGAGTTGACGAAGAAGAGGGAGAACAGGCCGAAGAACCCGGTGGCCAGACCGAGCGCCGCCGCGCTCAGCCGCGGTGCGCGAAAGACACGCGGGTCGAAGAGCGGTGCGGGGGAGCGCAGGGCGTGCCGTGCGAAGGCGGTCGCGAGCAGGGCGCCCAGGGCGAAGGCGCCGAGGACGCGGGGGGACGTCCAGCCGTACGTGGGCCCCTCGATGATCCCGAAAAGCAGGGCGAACAGCGCCGCGGTGACCAGCAGGGTGCCCAGCGGGTCGGGGTTGCCCCGGGCCGAGCGCCCGGTGCGTGGGACGGCGTACGCGACACACCCGGCGAGCACCCCCGCCAGCGGCACCATCAGCCAGAACAGGGCCCGCCAGCCGAGGAACTGCCCCGCGAGCCCGCCGGCCAGATTGCCGAACGCCCCGCCGACGCCGATGGCCAGCGTCCACACGGCCATCGCTCGCGCCCGGCGGAGCGGAGTGTCACCGAGGTGGACGAGGATCGACATGGTGGACGGGGTGATCAGGGCCGCGCCGACACCGCAGACCGCCCGGCCGGCTATCAGCACACCGGGTGAGGCGGCCAGGGCGCTGGTCATCGCACCGGCCGCGAACAGGGCGAGCCCGGTCAGGAGCGCACCCTTGCGCCCGTAGCGGTCGGCCGCCGCGCCCGCGGGGATCAGCAGACCGGCGAAGGCGAGGACGTACGCGTCGACCGTCCACATGATCTCGGACGCGGACGGGTGCAGCGCCGAGGAACTCAGCTGCGGGATCAGCAAGTTGATCGCCGCCACCATGCTCTGCGCCACCATCACGCAGGCGCAGACGGCAAGCAGCGTGGCCCGCCCGAGCTTGGGGGCGGGCGCCGTCAGGGCAGGCGTGAGCATGGCGGCTCCTTCGGGAGCTGGTGCGGTTGGGGGTGCGCTGAGAGGGCGCCCGTTCAACGTAGGCTCGGGATCGGTCTGCTTTCCAGTGCAAGTTATGCAGGGAGTACTTGCGTATGACGCAATCCGCGAGACGCCCGCCCGGCCCCGGCCCGGCGACCGGCCTCGACCTGAACCTCCTGGCCGCCCTGGACGTGCTGCTCGAGGAGGAGAGCGTGCGGGGCGCGGCACAGCGCCTGCATCTGTCCGAACCGGCGATGAGCCGCACCCTCGGCCGCATCCGCAAGGCGCTCGGCGACCCGGTCCTGGTGCGCGCCGGCCGGCGCATGGTGCCCACGCCCTACGCGCTGTCGGTCCGTGCCGAGGTGGGTGCGGTCGTCGAGCGGGCCCGGGCGCTTTTCGCCGCGCACGGGGAGCAGGATCTGCGGGCTGTGGAGCGGACGTTCACCGTGCACGGCCAGGATTCGATCGCCGCTCTGCTCGGCCCGCGGCTGCTGGCCCGGGTGCTCGAAGAGGCGCCGGGCCTGCGGATCCGCTTCCTCGGCGAGAGTCATCTCGACGCGCCCGTACTGCGCGAGGGCACGGCGGACCTGGAGGTCGGCGTGATCGACTCCACGGCCCCCGAGGTGCGGGTCGAGCCGCTGTCCGTGGACCGGATGCGCGGGGTCGTGCGGGCCGGACACCCGCTCCTGAAGGGCAAGTTGACCGTCCGCCGGTTCGCGCAGTCGGCCGAGCACCTCACCGTGTCACGCCGCGGCAAGCTGCACGGACCGGTCGACGAGGCCCTGGCCGAACGGGGGTTGAGCCGGCGGGTGGTGGGCGCGGTGGCCTCTTTCCCCGCATCGCTCTTCCTCGTACGGGACACCGACCTCATCGGCCTGGTCCCCGGCTGGTCCACCCCGATGACCGACGCACTCGGTCTGGTCACCTTCCCCGTCCCGCTGGACCTGCCGCCCCTCGCCCTGGCGATGGCCTGGCATCCGCGCCTCGACGCGGACCCGGCGCACCGGTGGTTGCGGGGGTGTGTGCGGGAGTTGATGGGGGTGGGCGAGCAGCCGGGCCGCTGACCCCGAGGGCGAGCTGCGGGCAGCCGGGCCCGCTGACCCCGAGGGCGGGCAGCCGGGCCGCTGACCGGTCGGAGCGGGGGTCCGGCTGCTGAACTCCCCTCCTACCAGGACGACTTGCGCACTCCCGGCAGGAACCCGGCATGCGCCTGCTCCCGCAGGTTCACCCGGGAGAGGCCGAACGTGCGCAGATAACCCCGGGGCCGTCCGTCGACACTGTCCCGATTGCGTACGCGGGTGGCGCTCGCGTCACGCGGCTGGCGCCGCAACTCACTCTGGGCGGCGAGACGTTCGTCCTCACTGCTCGACGGCCGGCGGATGATCTCCTTCAGCTCCGCCCGGCGGACGGCATGGCGGGCGACGAGCTCGCGTCGCCGCTCGTTCTTCGCGATCTTGCTCTTCTTCGCCATCAGACCCGCACCCCGCGCGCCCGGATCCGGGCCACGGCGGCCTCGATCCCGATCGAGTCGACCGTCTTGATCCCCTTCGTGCTCAGCGTCAGCCGGACATGGCGGCCCTCGCTCGCCAGCCAGTACCGCTTGCGCTGCACGTTCGGATCGAAACGGCGTGAACTGCGCCGGTGGGAGTGGGAGATGGTCTTGCCGAAACCGGGCTGCCGCCCGGTCAGCATGCAGTGCGCGGACACGTGACGTACCTCTCTCGTCGGATCGCGGCTCCCTTTTTGTTAATGGGAACCATTTTCATTTACTCTAACCGACATGGCCCGCAACGAACTACGTCCTGTCATCAAGCTCAGGTCCACCGCAGGGACAGGCTTCACCTACGTGACCCGCAAGAACCGCCGCAACAACCCCGACCGCCTGGTCCTGCGCAAGTACGACCCGGTCGCCGGCCGCCACGTCGACTTCAAGGAGGAGCGATGAAGCCCGGGATGCACCCCGCCGGGGGAGCGGCGGATCCGTCCACGGGGCTGCCCGTGGTGATCGTCGCCGGGCTGCACGCCGAGGCCCGCAAGGCGACGGTCGAGCGGCTGCTCGCGAGCGCGCCGGACAGCGTCGCGCTCCACCACGACCTCTCGACGGCCGTGCACGGCACGGTGGTGCGCACCCTGCGCGACGCCGGCGGCGTACTCGGCACCGGGGAGGCCCCGCTCGCCAACGACTGCGCGTGCTGCGCCCTGCGCGAGGACCTGGTCCCCGAGCTGGAACGGCTGGCCGACGCCGGCCTGACCCGGCTCGCGGTCGTCGAACTCTGGGACTCGGTCGAGCCCAAAGCGATGGCCGAGGTGGTGGCCGGCCACGGGTTCACCGTCGCGTCGGTGATCACGGCGGTGGATCCGGCGCTGCTGCTGCCCTGCCTGGGCAACGGCGACGATCTGATGGCCGCCGGTCTCGCCGCCGCCCCCACCGATCAGCGCACGATCGCCGACACCTTCGCCCGCCAGCTCGAATACGCCCCCGTACTCGCCGTCGTCGCCGGCCCCGAAGCCGCCGACGAGGACCGGGCGCTGCTCGCCCAGCTGCACCCGACCGCCCGCCAAGTCACGCTCGACGGCGAGGAGTTGGCCCGGACCGCGCTGGCCGGCTTCGACGTCGAGGCCGCCGCGGCCGCCCAGCATCCGGCCTGCGCGCTGCTGCCGCAGGAGGCCGACGAGGCCGGGGTGGCCACGTATGTCTGGCACGCCCACCGCCCCTTCCATCCCGAGCGGCTCTACCAGGCCCTGGAGGATCTGACCTGTGCCGCGGCCCGCAGCCGCGGCCGGTTCTGGCTCGCCGACCGGCCCGACACGCTGCTCGCCTGGGACGCCGCGGGCGGAGCGCTCTGCGTGGAGAACGCCGGGCCCTGGCTCGCCTCGCTGCCCGACGCGGCCTGGGAGCTCGTCCCCGCGGTACGGCGCGCCGCCGCCGCGCTCGACTGGCATCCCGAGCACGGCGACTGCTGCCAGCACCTGGTGTTCACCTCGCCGGGCCTGGACCGCGACGGTCTGCGGCGGGTCCTCGACTCCTGCCTGCTGACCGACGCCGAATACGCCGCCGGACGCGACGCGTGGAAGCACCTGCCGTCCGGCTTCGACACCCTCCTGGAGGTCTGACCGCCATGTCCCCGCGCCGCGCCACCGAGCGCAAGCCCGTCAAGTCCCGCCCCAACCCCCTGGATGCGGCGGGCATCACGTACATCGACTACAAAGACACCGATCTCCTGCGCAAGTTCATCTCCGACCGCGGCAAGATCCGCAGCCGCAGGGTGACCCGCGTGACGGCCCGGCAGCAGCGGCGACTGGCGCGCGCCGTCAAGAACGCCCGCGAGATGGCGCTGATCCCGTACGCAACGCGGTGAATCGAGGGGCGGGCCTCGAGGCTCAGCCCTCGAAGCCCGCCTCCTTCAGCGACTTGTCGATACGGGCACGGTGGTCGGCCTCCCACTCGTCGAGCGTCAGGTCCCCCTCCTTGGCGGCCTTGAGGCGGGCGGCCGTGAGCACATCGTCCGCGCCGTCCCGCGGGACGACCACGATGCCCTCCTCGTCGGCCACGACGATGTCGCCGGCGTGCACGATCACCCCGCCGACCCGGACCGGTCCGTTGAACGGTTCGACCGTCCTCTTCTTGCCCGGGATCGGCACAACGCCCTTGGCGTACACGGGAAATCCGCTCGCGCGGACCTCGGCGACATCGCGGATCGCCCCGTTCATCACGAACCCCGCGATACCGCGCCGCTGAGCGATGGCGCACACATTGCCGCCGGCCAGGGCGTACCGAGCATCGGCCGCCTCGACGACCAGTACGGACCCGGGCTCGGCCCGGTAGATCGCCGCGTGCAGCCCCAGTTGGTCGCCGGCCGGACACCGCACGGTGAACGCCGGACCGGCGATCCGCGGCGCCGGGCCCCACAAGGCGCGGATCTCGAGGTCCATCACCTGGGCGCGGCCGACCGCTTCGGC
The DNA here is from genome assembly GCF_016464295.1 of Streptomyces sp. N35. Lineage (NCBI taxonomy): Bacteria > Bacillati > Actinomycetota > Actinomycetes > Kitasatosporales > Streptomycetaceae > Streptomyces > Streptomyces sp. N35. The sequence goes on from NZ_JAEIMH010000029.1 coordinate 91,864, forward strand.
GAGGGTCGTCGGGGAGAGGTCACGGAAAGCGGTGTGGTCGGTCATGGCCGGTTCGTCCTCACTGTGTTCGGTCCCTGGGCACCCGGCTCGACCTGATCACGGGTGAGGTCCGGGAACAAGAGGTGACGGACGCGCGGGACCGTGACCCGTGTCGCTGTTGGGCCGAACGGGTGAGTCTGCGCAAGAATCGAGTGGTGCAGACAATCAGTGCGAGCCACAAGGCCGGCGGAAGCCGACGGCCGGGGCAGGTGGAACAGTGAACCGTCACTACCGCGACGTCACGGACGAACAGTGGGAGGGGCTCGCCGAGGTCGTACCCCTGCGCAGCCGTGACGAATGGCCGTCCTGGCCGGGCCATCGCGCCCTGCCCGAGGCGCAGACCGAAGCGCGCCGCCGCTTCACGGTGCTGCGGGTCAACGTGTTCGCGGACGCGCGCGACGTCGCCCAGTCCCTGATGGGCGGGATACCAGTGCTGCTCGACCTGAGCGGCGCCGAGACCCAAGTCGCCAAGCGGGTCCTGGACTTCAGCAGCGGAGTGGTCTTCGGGCTGAGCTGCGCCATGACCCGCGTCGACCGCAATGTGTTCCTCCTGACACCCGCTGACACCGAGGTGCAGGGGCTGGTACAGCACGCGACGGGGATCGGCCTGCCCCGTTCGTAGCGGTGTCCTTCGATCGTAGGAACCGGGCACTGGCGGAACGGTTCGCCATGCGGCGGCCCCCATAGCGTCCCGCTATGACTGTTCTCACCCAGGCGCCCCAGGGCGCTCGGCCCTTCCGGCCCCCCGCCCGGCCGCCCCCCCCCAGCGCCCTGCGGCTCTCCGCGTTCGCCGGGCACCGGGGCGCCACCGTCCCGCTCGGACCGTTCACCCTGATCACCGGGGCCAGCGGCAGCGGCAAGAGCGGCGCGCTGCGGGCATACGACGTGCTCGCACGCCTCGCGTCAGGGGCCGCGCTCGCGGACGCCGTACCGGACCCGCGGGCGTGTGTGCCGGAGTGGGCGCGCCCCGACCGGCAGGGCCGGCGCGGCTTCCGTATCGGATGCGCCGTCTCCGGGCCCGCGGGCCGGGTACGGCTCGACCTCGCCGTGCAGGTCGAACCCGAACTCCGTATCGCAGGCGAGCGGTTGACCCTCGGCGACGTGGTCCTCATGGAGTCCGCCCTGCGCGACCCCGGGCGCCGCACGGTCCAGGCGGCCTGGCACACCGCGGGCAGCGCACCCGTCACGCGTGCGCCGCTGCCCGACGACCGGCTCGCCACCGCGCTGCTTCCGCTGCGGGTCGCCGGCAAGACCGACGGGCAGCGCAGCGTCCTCGCCGCGGCCGAGCAGGTCGTGCTCGCACTGCGTTCCTCGTACGCCTGCGATCCGCAGCCCGCGCGGATGCGCGCCCCCGTGCCGCCCGGTTCGGGCCGGCTGCTGCGGGGGTGCGACAACCTGGCCGATGTGCTGCGGCGTACGCGCGCGGAGTGCGGAAAGCGCCATGCGCAGCTCGTCGCCGCGGCGCGGATGGGGTGCTCGGGGGCGGTCGCGGACGTACGCGTGGAGGGCGCGGCGGACGGGACGCTGCGGGCCGTGCTCGACCGGGGCGCCGCTGTCGGCACACCGCTCGCGCGGCTCGGGGACGGCGAGTTGCGGTATCTCGCACTCTCGGTGGTGCTGCTCACCGGGCCCGGCGTGCTGGCCGTGGACCAGGTGAGCGAAGTCCCTTCTGCGCTGCAGCCGTTGACGGTCGTCGCCGACGGCTTCGACCGGGGGCTCGACCGCCGCCCGCGCGCCGGGCTGGTTCGGCCGGGGGCGGGGGTGGGCGCGCGGGGTCGCAATCGCCTGCTGGGCACGGTGAGCGAGGAGGCGGCGGGGGCGGGTCCGTTCGACGGCGCGACGGTGGTAGACCTTGGGCGTGACAGAGAAGGAACAGAACGGCACGAGCAGCAAGAGCGACCTTGACGTACGGGAGCTGCAGCGCAGGCTGGCCGCGTTCGCGGCCGCGCGGGACTGGGGCCCGTACCACACGCCGAAGAACCTGACCTCGGCGCTCAGCGTCGAGGCGGCCGAACTCGTCGAGATCTTCCAGTGGTTGACGCCCGAGCAGTCCGCTCACGTCATGGACGACCCGGACTTCGCCCATCGGGTGCGGGACGAGGTCGCCGATGTGCTGGCGTATCTGCTGCAGTTCTGCGAGGTGCTCGGGGTGGACGCCCTCGAGGCGCTGGCGGACAAGATCGACCGCAATGAGCGGCGGTATCCGGTGGGGGCGAAGGGGCCCGCGGTGCCGGGGCGGATCAAGTCGACGCCGGGGAACGGTCGTTCGTCGACCTCGGAGGCCGGTCGTTCATCGATCTCGGGGACCGGCCGTTCATCGACCTCGGACGGTCACTCTGCGGAGTGACGAAGTTATCCACAATCGCGCTTCTGTCCACAGTTTCCCGAAATCCTCTGGCCCTCGAGCCCGGAAGCCCTCACTCTGGGTAGTGAACAGGTAGGGCGTCGCGGATACGCGGCCGGAGCGCGGCCGGCCGGATGCACGGCACGGGGGACATGACATGGATGCGGTACGGCTGATCGCGGCCACCAGAGGTGCGCTGGCGCGCAGTGAGGCGCCGCCGGACGTCCTGGCCGAGGCCTGGCAGGCCCAGGCACTGGCCAGGACGATGGCGGCCCGGCTCGCGGTGAGCGGCCCACCCGAACTCCGCCACGAGGCCCTCGATTTGAGCGAGGTGAGCGGCCGCGGCTGTGGCACGCTCGGCACGTCCCTCGGCCCTGACGGCATACGGGCCACCCGCCTCACCTCCGTCGCGGACCCCCGCGCGGCCCTGATCGCCCTGGGCGCGCTCCTCGGCGAGGTCGGCATCGCCCTGGTCGGGGTGGCCTGCGCGGTGGACGGGGAGGCGGACTACTGGCAGTGCATAGAGGCCATCGACGCCGCGGACGACTCCCACGACCGCGTCCTGGAGATGCTGCGACGGCTGGGGGGACGGGGGGTGGGGC
>NZ_JAEIMH010000003.1:0-5836 GCF_016464295.1 Streptomyces sp. N35
CCGGCCCGGCACAGGGCCCCGGAGCCGAGCAGGGAGCGCAGGGGTTTGGCGCCCTTGCGGGCGGTGTCCCCGGTGAGGCCGGCCCGCAGCGGGGGCGCGGCGAGCGAGGCCGTGTGCAGCGTATGGAAGGTGGCGCGTTCGACCGGGGTGCCGAGGTCCAGGTCCACTTCGCCGCGGCGGGCCGTGAAGCGGCCCAGCAGGATCCCGGCCGCGAGGACGACGACGCCCGCCACGACCAGCGCCGCAATCCCGATCCCGGTCATCGCTCCCCCGCTTCCTGCTGCTCGGCGTCCCGACGTGCTGCCCGCTGTTCCGCGCCCGGACGCGTGTCCTGCCGCTCGGCGCCCTGACGCGCACGCCGCTTCCCGCGCCGCGCGTCCTGTTCGCCCTGCGGGACCACCCGCCGCTCGCCGTACTGCACTGCACGCTTGTCGGCAGCCCGGAGTTCACGCGGCGGCCCGTCCCCGCGCCGCCGCTCGGAGAGGTCCTCCGGCAGATGCAGCCGGGCCAGGGTGGCCGCGGTGCCCGGGGGGATACGGGACGGGGTCAGGAGCGAGACGACGATCATCGTGAGGAACCCGAGCGGCACCGACCACACCGCCGGCCAGGCAAGGAGCGTGTGCGCCCAGCCCGCCGAGGGCAGTCCGGTGCGGGTCGCGAGGACGGCGGTGAGTGCCGCCCCTCCCCCGGTGACCAGGCCCGCCACGGCGCCGGGCGGGGTGAGCCGGCGCCACCAGATGCCGAGCACGAGCAGCGGACAGAACGACGAGGCGGATACGGCGAAGGCGAGCCCGACCGCGTCCGCGACCGGCACGTTGGTGGCGATCAGGGACACCCCGAACGGGGCGGCCACGGCCATGACCGCCGCGATCCTGAAGTGCCCCACGCCGCGGGCCGGCAGCACGTCCTGGTGCAGCACGCCGGCCACCGCGAGCGTCAGTCCGGACGCGGTCGACAGGAACGCCGCGAACGCGCCGCCCGCGAGCAGCGCCCCGAGCAGATCGCCGCCCACTCCCCCGATGAGCCGTTCCGGCAGCACGAGCACGGCCGCGTCGGCGTCGCCGGTGAGGGCGAGTTCGGGGGCGTAGATCCGGCCGAGCGCGCCGTAGACCGGCGGCAGCAGATAGAACGCGCCGACCAGACCGAGCACGACCAGTGTGGTGCGGCGGGCCGCGCGTCCGTTGGGGCTGGTGTAGAAGCGGACGGCGACATGCGGCAGGCCCATCGTGCCGAGGAAGGTCGCGAGGATCAGTCCGTACGTGGCGTAGAGCCGGTACTCGTCCCGGTCGCCGGCGAGCGGCCGTGACCAGTTGGAGGTCCCGGTGCCGGTGTGCTCCTTGGTCTCCGGCACGGAGGTGCCCGCCTGGAAACCGAGTCGCGTGCCGCTCTCGACGCGGTGCGTGCCCTCGTCGAGAGCGACGCGCCGCTTCTCGTACGAGGTGCCGTCGGCCTTTCCGTCGACGGTGAGCGTGATGGGGGCGTCGAGCTCGATGCGGACGGTGTCGTCGATGCGTACCGAGGTGTGCTCGCGGAAGACGGCCGGGGCGTCGAAGGTGGCGCGCGGGGTGTTGTCGCCGAACCAGGCGACGATCAGGAACAGGGCGGGGACCAGCAGCGCGGTGAGCTTGAGCCAGTACTGGAAGGCCTGCACGAAGGTGATCGAGCGCATGCCGCCCGCCGCGACCGCTCCCGTGACGACGAGCGCGACGACGAGGCTGCCGACCCAGTCGGGCGAGCCGGTGAGGATCTCCAAGGTGAGCCCGGCGCCCTGCAGTTGGGGCAGCAGGTACAGCCAGCCGATGCCCACGACGAAGAGGCTGGCGAAGCGGCGCACGGTGTGGGATTCGAGGCGGGCCTCGGCGAAGTCGGAGAGGGTGTACGCGCCGGAGCGGCGCAGCGGGGCCGCGACCAGGATCAGCAGGACGAGATAGCCGGCCGTGTAGCCGACCGGGTACCAGAGCATGTCCGGGCCCTGGAGGAGGACCAGGCCCGCGACGCCGAGGAAGGAGGCGGCGGAGAGGTATTCGCCGCTGATCGCCGCGGCGTTGAGGCCGGGCTGGACGGTGCGGGACGCGACGTAGAAGTCCGAGGTCGTACGGGAGATCCTGAGGCCGAGGGCGCCGATCAGGACGGTGGCGAGCACCACGACCGTCACCGCGGTCACCGCGTAGGTCTGGTTCAAGGGCGCACCGCGCGGATCTCGGTCAAGGGCTCAGCGTCCTTCGACGAGTCCCGTGAAGTCCCGCTCGTTGCGCTCCGCCCTGCGGACGTACCAGTGGGCTATGAGCAGCATGACCGGGTAGACGCCGACGCCCAGGGACAGCCAGACCCACAGGGTCGGTGAGACCTCGGAGCCCGTCACGGACTCGGGCAGCATGAAGAGCAGCGGCAGGGTGCCGATGAACAGGATGAGGACACCGAGCGCGGTGAGCCCGGCCTTCAACTGGCTGCGCATCAGGGACCGGACATAGGTGGTGCCGATGGTCGTCTGCTCGTCGATCTCGGAACGTGCGGCGGTGTGCCCCAGCGGGCGCCGCGCCTGACGCGGCACACCGGTCACGGTCTCCCGGCGGGGGCCATCGGGGGCTGCTGGCATGGGCGGTGCGCTCTCTCGTCCGAGGTGGGTGAACGGGAGTCTACGCAGGGCTGATGACCTGGGGTAGGGCCCGGTCAAGGCCTGAGGTGGAGCCCGGTCAAGGAGGCCCGGAGTGGAGTCCGGTCAAGGAGGCCTGGAGTGGAGCCCGGTCAAGACGTCGAGCAGTCCTGGAGAGCCACTTCGAGCTCGACGTAGGACTCCTCGGCCCGCCGGAAGGCCAGCCGCAGCGCGGCCTCGGCGCGCGGTCCGGTGAACGGGGCGGCGGCCTCATGGGCCTCGTCGAGGATCTCGGACCAGCGGGCCGCGGCACTCTTGAGGCCCGCGAGGTAGCGCGTCGCCTCGGTCGGACTCGTGGGCGGCGCGGGCAGCGCCCGCAACTCCTCGAGCAGCGCCTCGACTTCGGATGGACCGGGCATTGCGGACTTCCCTCCCCGTTGACGGAGGTCAGGCTAGGCGGCGCGCACCTTCCCGGAACAGTCGCGCATCGGCGGACGGCCGCTGAGGCGCGGTGAGCGGTCCGCTGCCTCGGTGGACGGTCGGCGGCCGCGCCTCGGGTTCAGCGCCGCGCGTGCCGCATCAGCAGATCGCGCAGCTCACGGGCGTGCCGGCGGCTCACCGCGAGTTCCGCGCCGCCGACGCGCACGGTGGTCGCGCCGGCGTCCAGGCGCAGTTCGTCGATGCGGCCGAGCGCCACGAGATGGCGCCGGTGTATCCGTACGAACCCGCGCGCGGCCCAGCGCTCCTCCAGCGTGGACAGGGGGATGCGCACCAAGTGGCTGCCCTCGTCGGTGTACAGACGCGCGTAATCGCCATGCGCTTCGACGTACGCGATGGCGTCGATCGGGATGAAGCGGGTGACTCCGCCCAGTTCGACCGGGATCTGGTCGGGGGCCGAATCGACGGCGACCGGGGCGGCCGGCACCGGGACCGGGGCCGTGGACTGGGCCGTCAGATCGCTGACGCGGCGTACCGCTTCGGCGAGGCGTTCGCGGCGCACGGGCTTGAGGACGTAGTCGACCGCCTCGAGGTCGAAGGCCTGCACGGCGAAGCCCTCGTGGGCCGTCACGAACACGATCAGCGGCGGCTCGGCGAAGCCGGCGAGGAGCCGGGCCACGTCGAGGCCGGTGAGCCCTGCCATGTGGATGTCGAGGAAGACGACGTCGATGGCTTCGTCGCCGTCCGGTCCCGCGTCCAGGGCGCGGTTGATCCGCCGCAGCGCCTCGGTGGCATCGGTGGCGCCCTCGGCGCTGCGCACCCGCGGGTCGGCGCGCAGCAGGAAGAGCAGCTCTTCGAGTGCGGGCTTCTCGTCGTCGACGGCCAGTACACGCAGCATGCGGCGGAGTGTATGCGGCTGCGTGCCCGGTGGACACGGGGAGGCGGGGAGCCGCTGCGGGACAGTTCACCGAATTCCCAACGGTGTTGAGCAGGAACACCGAATGCCCCGTATTGCAGGGGGACACACTTCTCGCCGTATCCCCCACGGTGCGATACCCCCGTAATCCTGCACGAAGAGGAATGCCCATGAGCGCGCAGCACCAGGACGTCGCCGCCTATGCGCTGGGCGTACTGGAACCTGCGGACAGCCTCCATGTCGAGGAACACTTGGGCGATTGCCTGCACTGCGCGCTGGAACTCGTGGAATTCTCCCGGGTGGTGGCGCTGTTGGAGCCGCTGGCCTCGCGGGAGTCCGTCGCCTTGTCGCAGGCGCCTCCCGCGCAGCTGCTCGACCGGCTGCTCGTCCAGGTGCGGGTTCGCCGCCCTGCCGGCCGGCTTCGCTGGGTGGCCGCAGCGGCGGCGGTGCTCGTCGCGTTGCCGACGGGGGCGGCACTGGTGCGGGAGGACAGCCCTCGGGTGTTCGACAGCCGGGCGGGGACGCTCACGGCGAGCGTGGCGCTGGATGAGCAGCCGTGGGGCACGCAGGTGGCGCTGCGGATGGACCGGCTCGACGGGCCGCGCCGCTGCGAGCTGGTGGCGGTGGGTCCGGGCGGTACGGAGCAGACGGTGCTCAGCTGGTCGGTCCCGCGGGGCGGTTACGGCTTCCCGGGGCGCGACGGACATGAGGGTCCGCTGCTGACCGAGGGCGGGACGGGGCTGCGGGCGGACCAGATCCGGCGGTTCGAGGTCCGGACGCTGGAGGGCGACCGATTGCTCTCGATTCCCGCCGGTTAAGGGCTGCTCGCCCTGGCGGCGAGGACCGGCACGCCGAGCCGGTGAACAGCTGCGCGCCCCGCCGCCGCGGTGCTATTTGAGCAGGCGGGACATCCGGCGGTCCGCCAGCGGTTTGCCGCCTGTCTGGCACTTGGGGCAGTACTGGAGCGAGGAGTCGTGGAAGGACACCTCCCGGATGGTGTCCCCGCAGACCGGGCAGGCCTCGCCGGTGCGGCCGTGCACGCGCAGGCCGCTCTTCTTCTCCGATTTGAGCCGTCCCGCGGCCACGCCCTGCGAGCGCTCCACCGCCTCGGCGAGCGTGGAGCGCATCGCCTCGTACAGCGTGTGCAGCTCATCGGCGGTCAGCTTGTCCGCGATCTTGTACGGGGACATCCGGGCCACGTGCAGGATCTCGTCGCTGTACGCGTTGCCGATGCCCGCGATCAGGCTCTGGTCGCGCAGGGCGCCCTTGATACGGCGGCGTTCGCCCTTGAGCAGCGCGGCGAAGGCGGCCTCGTCGAAACTCTCGGCGAGCGGGTCGGGTCCGAGCCGGGCGATTCCCGGGACCTCCTGGGGGTCGTGGACCACGTACACCGCGAGGCGCTTCTGCGTACCGGCCTCGGTGAGGTCGAAGCCCCGGCCGTCGTCGAGCGCGACGCGCAGCGCGAGCGGGCCCTTGCCCGGCTTCGGCGGGCCGTCGGGCAGCCGGTCCTTCCACTGCAGCCAGCCCGCGCGGGCCAGGTGGGTGATGAAGTGCAGTCCGTCGAGATCGAGGTCGAGGAACTTGCCGTGCCGCGCGACCGCGGTGACCGGGCGGCCTTCGAGGGCGTTCAGCGGCGGGTCGTACGTCTTGAGCACGCTGATCGCCACCGGCAGGACGCGAGCGATGCGGGCGTCGCCGAGATGTTCGGTCAGGAAGCCCCTGAGGGCCTCCACCTCGGGGAGTTCGGGCATGTGTCCAGGTTGTCACGGGGCACTGACAGGCGCGTGCGTTCCGGGTCCGCTCTCCCATGTCCCGGCGCCTCTTGCCGGACATCCGGCACCCGTACCGCGGTGTCCCCTTTTCCCCGGAAGACACCTCCCAATCGCGGA
>NZ_JAEIMH010000003.1:5846-12256 GCF_016464295.1 Streptomyces sp. N35
CCCCCCGGGCCCCCCCCATGGGGGGGAACCGGCCGCGGGAAGGGGGACACGACATCGACGCACGCCTGGCTCAGCGCCTGGCCGCACTGCGGACCGAACGCGGCTGGTCCCTGGACGAGTTGGCCACACGCTCCGGTGTCAGCCGGTCCACGCTCTCGCGCCTGGAACGCGGGGAGATCAGCCCGACGACCTCACTGCTCAACCGGCTGTGCGCCGCGTACGAGCGCACCATGTCCCGGCTGCTCACCGAGGTCGAGGGCGAGCAGGCGCAGCTGGTACGGGCCGGACAGCAGCCGGTGTGGAACGACACCGAGTCCGGCTTCGTACGGCGCTCCGTCTCCCCGCCCCACGCGGGCCTGCGGGGTGAGCTGGTCGAGGGCACGCTGCGCCCCGGCGCGGACATCTCCTACGACGGCCCGCCGGTGGCTGGTCTGGAACAGCACATCTGGGTGCTCGCCGGCGCCCTGGAAGTGACCGTCCAGAACGAGACGTACGGCCTGGAGACCGGGGACTGTCTGCGCTTCCGGCTGTGGGGGCCCACGCGCTTTCGCTGCACCTCGGACGAGCCCGTGCGCTACGTCATCGCCGTGGTGCTGCCATGAGCGGCACAGAGCGGTTCTCGCCGCGCGAGCGCCGGGTGCTCGCCGTCTGTCTGGCGGCCGGCTTCACCTCTCTGCTCGACCAGTCGGTGCTCAACATCGCGGTGCCCGCGCTGCGGGACGCGCTGTCCGCCGACGCCTCCCAGCTGCAGTGGATCGTGGCCGGCTACTCCCTCGCGTTCGGTGTCGCGCTGGTGCCCGGCGGGCGGCTCGGTGATGTGCACGGGCGCAAGCCGTTCTTCCTCGCCGGGATGGCGCTGTTCGCCGTCGCGGGGGTGCTGTCCAGCTGCGCACAGGACGCCTGGCTGGTCGTCGCGGCCCGCCTCGTCCAAGGCCTGGGGGCAGGGCTTGTCAATGCGCAGGTGATCGGCACCATCCAGGACGTCTTCACGGGAGCGGCCCGCGCACGGGCGCTCGGGATGTACGCGGTGACGGCCGGCCTGGCCACGGCGCTCGGCCCGCCGGTGGGCGGTGCGCTGATCGCGGCGGCCGGGGCGGAGCCGGGCTGGCGGCTCGCGGTGCTGCTCAATGTGCCCTTCGCCCTGGCCACGCTCGTCGCCGCCGGGCGCTTCCTGCCGCGGCCGCGTCCGGGCAACGCCGAGGCGGGACTCGATCTGCCGGAGGTGGCGCTGTTCGCGGGGCTGACGGTCCTGATCATGCTGCCCTTCATCCGGTCCACGGGGTATCTCGTGTACGGAGCGGGCGCCGCCGCGCTCGCCACGGCGCTGGTGCTCCAGCAGCGGGCGCGGGCCCGCTCCGGCCGCCGCCCGCTGGTCCATCCCGCGCTCACCCGCTCCGCGCCGTACGCACTCGGTACGACGGTGGCGATGGCCCAGTTCGGCGCCTCGCTCGCCGGCGGCATGGTCCTGGCCGTCTTCCTCCAGGGCGAACTCGGGCTCTCCGCGATGACGGCGGCCCTGGTGATGCTGCCGCAGGCGCTCGGCATGGGGGCCACCTCGGCCTTCGCCTGGCGTGTGGTGCGCCGCTACGGCGAGCACCGCGTGATCACCTCCGGTCTGGCGCTCTCCGCGCTGGCCCTTCTGTCGGGCGGGCTTGCGACGCTGTACGTCCCCGCCGGGCCGCTGCCCTGGGTCCTCGCCGTGTGCCAGCTGTGCGCGGGCGCCGCCACCGGCTTCACGGTCGCCCCGACCCAGGCCCAGGTGCTGCGTCACGCACCGGCGGAGGCGGCCGGGGTGGCCGGCGGTCTGCTGCAGATGTCGCAGCGGATGGCCGCCGCGGTCTGCATCAGCGCGGTCTCCGGCCTGTATCTGCACGCCTCCGGCCCCGCCTCGGATCTCGCCGGGATGCGCCGGGCGTTCTGGCACGCGTCGCTCGCCTGCACGGCGATCGTCACGATCGGCCTGCTCGTCTCCGTACTGAATCGCCGCCTGAGCACCGCGCCCGCGCCGCCGCAGGTGCCGCTCGCGCCGCCGCAAGGAAAGGAACTCACCCCGTGACGACGCAGACCTCGACCTCCTTGACGACACAGACCTCGGCCCCCGTGACGACGCGCACCCCGACCCCCGTGACGACGCAGACCGCCTCCGTCGAGCGACTGTCCGCCGACGCCCTGGACGCGTGCGCCGACGAGCTCGGCGAACTGCTCGCCGCGACCGTGGCGGCCGGCGCCTCGCTCGGCTTTCTCGCCGGTTTCGGACGCGAGGAGGCAGCCCGCTGGTGGCGCGGGCGCGCCGCCGAGGTCGCGGACGGACGGCTGCTCGTCTGGGTCGCCCGCTCGGGCGGCCGGGTCCACGGCACGGTCGGGTGCGCGCCAGTGCTCAAGGACAACGGCCGCCACCGCGGCGAGATCGTGAAGCTGGTATGGTGGGGCCGCAGGCCCGCGGCCGCGGTGTCGCGCGCCGGCTGCTCGCCACGGTCGAGGAGTACGCGGCCGGGGCCGGTCTGACGCTGCTGGTCCTGGACACCGAGACGGGCAGCGCGGCGGAACGGCTGTACCGGGCGGCGGGGTGGACCGAGACGGGGACGGTGCCAGACTATGCGGCGGATCCCTCCGGGAAACTCATGCCGTCGACCTTCTTCCACAAGACACCTTCAGCCGCCCAGTCGGCCGGCTAGGAGCTGTCCGGCCCATCATGCTGCTCGTTAGGGTGCTGGCGTGGCGAAGACGAGCGTGAGTAACGAGACGGACAGCATGCTCTGCCTGTGGGTGGAGCCGTGGGGAACCGATCACTGGATGCGTCCGGGTGAGGAGTTCACCGTCGTGACTCAGACAGCGCCCGAGGAGTCCCCGTTCAACGTCGTCGTTCACAGCCAGGGCATCACGGTGTGGGTGAATTCGGCCAACGATTCCGAGGTCTTCGACAAGAACGGCAACCCGGCTCCGTGTGGGCACCAGCGACCCGCCGATCCGGGGTTCTGAGGATCCACTCCGGATCAGGCACGGAGCCAGATGGCGAGGGCTGCTGCTGTGGCCGTGCCTAGGAACACGTACCCGCGCTTGTCGTAACGGGTGGCGACCGCCCGGGACTGCTTCAGCCGGTTGATCGCCCGCTCGACGGTGTTGCGCTTCTTGTAGCGGTCCGCGTCGAAGGCTGGTGGCCGTCCGCCGCGTGAACCTTTACGGAGACGGGCGGCCTGGCTGTCGGTCTTCTCCGGGATGGTGTGCCGGATGCCCCGCCGTCGCAGGTAGTCGCGGCATGGCCTATTGCTGTATGCCTTGTCAGCCGCCAGGCTGTCTGGCTTCCTGCGGGGCCTTCCCGGCCCGACGCGGGGGACACGGATCTTGTCCAGGACGGGCATGAACTGGGTGCAGTCTGCCCGCTGTCCCAGTATGACGATCAGGGACAGCGGGCGGCAGCGGCCGTCCGCGCTCAGGTGGAGCTTGCTGGTGAACCCGCCCCGCGAGCGGCCCAGGCCCTCACCTCCCGCACCACCTCCACCAGGCGGGCGAGAAGGCTCTGCCACGGCGTCTCGTCCTGGTGTTCCATCCCTGAGGCCCCCTTTGATCCCGGGGCCGGCAGTGGGTCGATGCGGGCTCCGGCCGCATTCTGATGCGCGCGGACGATGGTGGAGTCGACCGAGATGTCCCAGTCGATCTCGCCCGCGGCATCCGCCGCGGCCTGGACCTGCTGGAGCAGACGCTCCCAGGTCCCGTCGGCCGACCACAGGCGGTGGCGTTCATAGACGGTCTTCCACGGACCGAACCGTTCGGGAAGATCCCGCCACTGCACTCCGGTCCGCACCCGGTGCAGGATCCCGTCGATCACCTGCCGGTGATCCCGCCACCTGCCACACCGCCCGTTGCTGACCGGAAGGAACGGCCGTAGCCGTTCCCACTCGGTGTCACTCAGATCGCCCCGCCCCATGCCCACAGGAACGACTCGGGCACGCAGTAGTCACATGATCGGCCGGACAAGTCCTAGTCGCAGACAACCGACGGCGCCGAGGACAGCGCCTCCCACGGCGGCGGGTGATATCCGGTCCGCGCCCGCAGATGGTCGGCGTGGGCGAGGTGGTGGGCCGCGGCCGCGAGGTCGTCGGCGGCGTGGGCGAGGGCCGCGAGTACGAGGCGGGCCCGGCATTCGGCCGGGCGCAGCCGCAGCTCCTGGGCCGCGGCCAGGGCGAGTTCGGCGTGGTCCGCCGCGATGGCGGCATCGCCCTGGGCGAGGTGGACGCGGGCGAGGCCGATATGCGCGTCGGCCTCCTGGTGGCGGTATTTCCGGCGGCGGCTCAGGAGCAGCGCCTCCTCCAGATGCCGGCCCGCCTGCCCGGGGTCCGCCGCCATCAGGTCCAGGCTGCCCGAGGTGACCAGGCTGTCGATCTCCTTGGCCGTGTACCCGAAGGCGCGCGACATCTCCAGCGCCCGTCCGGCGTGCGTACGGGCGAGGCCGAGGTGACCGCGGTCGCGGTGCACACGGGCCAGGATCTCGTGCGTGGCGGCCTCGTTGTGCTGCTTGCGGTGTTCCCGGCACAGGCGCACCGCCTCGGTGGCGTCGGCCAGCGCGTCCTCATAGCGGCCGAGTCCGTGCAGGGCCACCGCGCGGCCCGTGAGCGGACCGATGCCGGCCACCGCGTGCTCATGCTCCGCCGAGGTCGCGATCGCCTCGGTGGTGAAGGCGACGGCCTGCTCCAACTCCCCCAGGTACGTGTGGAACTGGCCCGCGATGTCCAGCACGGGGCACAGCTTCGCCGGCATCTCGAGACCCCGGTATATCTCGATGCTGCGGTGCAGATGGTCGACGCACTCGGCCACGTCGCCGCGCAACCCGTGCTGGATACCGAGGTTGGCCAAAACAGCGGCCTCGCCGGGCGCGAAGCCGCCGTCGTGGTAGCGCCGCCGCGCGTGGTGGAAGTGGTCGAGGGCCGCGGCGAAGTCCCCGGCGTCCTGGGCCAGTGAGCCCAGGCTGAGCCGCATCGCCGCCTCGGCCAGCACATCGCCGGCCTCGACGGCCGCCTGCAGTCCGGCCGTTGCCGCCGTCCGCCAGTCGGTGTGGTGCTGGCGGTAGTAGAAGTACATCCGCAGCTGGTCGGCGAGCAGCCAGGCGGTGGCGCCGGGCCCCTCCTTCGCGGCGCGGGTGATGAGAGCGACCAGATTGCCACGCTCCTCATCGAGCCAGGCCGTCGCGCCGTGCCGGTCGGCGAAGCGGCCGGATGCGGCGCGCTGCCGGGGCAGTTGCAGCATCGCCGCGTAGTCGAAGGAGGTCGCGGCGTCGGCGGTGGCCAGATACCAGTCGCACAGCCGCTGCCGGGCCGCCGCACGGTCCGGATCGGCGGCGGCGCGCTCGGCCGCGTAGAGCCGCAGCAGATCCTGGAACTGGAACCGGGCGGCCGCCCTCCCCTGGACGAGTCCGGCCGTGGCCAGCTGGTCGAGGAGCTCCTCGGTGTCGTACGGGGAGACCGGCCCGAGGAGCGCGCCGGCCGCCTCCGCGCTGAAGTCCGCGCCGGGGTGCAGCCCGAGGAGACCGAAGAGCCGCGCCGCCTCGGGGGCGAGGGTGGCGTACGAGTGGTCGAAGGCGGTACGCACGGCGGCCTGCCGGTCGCCCGCGATGGACAGCTTGGCGAGCCGTCCGTCCTCGGCCAGTTCGGCCGCGTACGCGGACAGGGAACGTCCCGGCCGCGCGGCCAGGTTGGCGGAGGCGATGCGCAGGGCCAGGGGAAGCCGGGCGCACAGGTCGGCGAGCCGCTCGGCCGCCGCCGGTTCGGCCCGTACCCGCTGCTCGCCGAGCGCGCCGGTCAGCAGATGGTGGGCCTCGCCGGGATCGAGGACGTCGAGCGGTACAGGGCGGGCCGCGTGGCTGGCGATGAGGCCGCGCAGATCGAAGCGGCTGGTGATCAGCACCGCCACTCCGGCGGTACCGGGCAGCAGCGGCCGGATCTGCTCGGCGTCCGCTGCGTCGTCGAGCAGGAGGAGTACGCGGCGGTCGGCGGTCCTGCTGCGGAAGGCGGCCGCGCGGTCCTCCGCGGACTCCGGGATCGCGGCGGGGTCCTGCCCGGAGGCACGCAGCAGTGCGGCGAGCACCTCGGACGGGTGGCGCGGCCGTTCACCGGTGCCGAGCAGCCGTACGTACCACTGTCCGTCGGGGAACACCGGCCGCAGACGGTGGCCCAGGTGCACGGCGAGGGCCGTCTTGCCCACGCCGGGTGAGCCCGAGAGGACCACAGGACGCGCGGCAGGAGTGGTGAGCAGCTCCTCCAGGCGCCGCACCAGTGCGGCCCGTCCGACGAACCCCCGTACGGCGAGAGGCAGTTGACACTGCACGGACCAGTCGGCCGCCTCCGCCGCAGGCGTCGCCGCCTGCTCCCCCGGGGCCGCGGGCGCCGCCTCCCCGGCGGGGGTCGCCTCGGGCAGGT
>NZ_JAEIMH010000003.1:12266-14639 GCF_016464295.1 Streptomyces sp. N35
CGGAGCCCCCCCCCCCCCCCCGCCAGCGGCGCCCCCCGCCTGCCCCGCGGGGGCCCCGGGCCCCGCGCCCCCGGCAAGGACCGCCTCGTGCAGTTCCTGCAGCCGGCCGCCGGGGTCGATGCCGAGCTCCTCGCGCAGCAGCCGGCGCACCCGGCGGTAGTGGGCGAGCGCGTCGGCCTGCCGTCCGCAGCGGTACAGCGCGAGCATGTATTGGGCGGCCATCCGTTCGTCCAGCGGGTGGGCGGCGCAGCGTTCGGACAACTCGGCCTGGAGCGCGGTGTGTTGACCGAGCCGCAGCCGCAGGTCGGTGCAGTCGAGCTCCGCGGCGAGCCGCTCCCTGACCAGGGCCTCCCGAGTCGCGTTGAACCAGGGGGCGTCGGCGCCCGCGAAGGGTTCGCCGCACCAGAGACCGAGCGCCTCCTCGTACGCGGCCAGCGCGATGCTGTCGTCGGTCTCGGCGCGCGCCGCCGCGAGCAGCCGCCGGAAGCGGTGCACATCGATGGCCTGCGCGTCGGCGGTCATCACATAGCCGCCCGGCAGGCGGTCGATGGCGCAGGGCAGCAGGCGGCGCAGACGGGACAGATAGCTGTACAGCGTGTCCTTGGCGCGCTTCGGCGGAGCGTCCGCCCAGACCCGCTGGACGAGCTGGTCCACCGGTACCGTGCGCCCCACGTCCATCAGCAGTGCCGCGAGCACGGACCGCTGCCGTGCGGGCCCAAGGTCCACCTGTCTGCCGTCGGCCACCGCCCCGATGCCGCCGAGCAGTCGAAACTCCATCGCCCAGCCCCTGTGTCCCGCGCCGCACCCTCTTGGGGGCGTTCCCCGCTGGGGATTCTAGATCCTTGCAAGGTCTGTTCAGGGTCCGTCGAGCACTGTGGTGGTGAGCACGGGGGCACCGTGGTGGCGAGCGCGGCGGCCGCCACGAAAGCGCGCGGGGCGGGGGGCCCGCGGGGCGGGGGGCGCCGGGCCGGGGGCGGGGGGGGGTGGCGGCGCCCCCCACGAAGGCGCCCGCGGCGGCCGCATGGGGGGACGGCAGCCGCGGGCCGGGGCACTTGGCGGTACGAGGACCGGGGGATCTCGGCGGTACGCGGACCGGGGCACTCGGCGGTACGAGGACCGCTCAGCGCATCTCCTTCTCGAACCACGCCACGTCCCAGTAGCGCCCGAACTTGCGCCCCACCTCGCGGTGCGTACCGGCGGGCTTGAAGCCGAACCGTTCGTGCAGCTTGAAGGAAGCCTCGTTGGGGACGGTGATCCCCGCGTACGCGCGGTGGACGTCCTCCTCCGCGAGGAGCTCGAAGAGGGCGCCGTACAGCCGGCTGCCCAGACCGCGGCCGCCGTACTCGGGAGCGAGATAGACGCTGGTCTCCACGGAGGTGAGATACGCGAGCTTCGGGCGGAAGGCGCTGCTGGTCGCATAGCCGACGACCTTGCCGTCCTCCTCCGCGACGAGCAGCCGGTGCGGGCCCTTCGCGGGGTGGGCGAGCAGCCAGTCGCGGCGCAGGCCGACCGTGACCGGGTCGACGTCGAAGGTGATCGGCGTCTCGACGATGTAGTGGTTGTAGATCCGGGTGAGCTCCTCGAGATCACCCTCGTCCCCCGGCCGTACCCGCGCGGTCGTGCTCTGCTGCATCCCTGCCTCCTCGACGCCTCGTCGACCGCCGACGGTACCGCAGTGCGGGGGCCTGCCGCGAACTCGTTTGCCCAGGTCAGAGGTGACGCGCGGGAACACGATTCCGGGGGTGTGGACATCTCACCCCCGACGGGATGTCAGGATGGGACGCATGACAACCAAGGTCTACTTCGACATCAGCATCGACGACGCCCCCGCCGGGCGGATCACGTTCAACCTCTTCGATGACGTCGTCCCGAAGACTGCGGAGAACTTCCGCGCACTGTGCACCGGCGAGAAGGGCTTCGGCTACAAGGGCTCCCCGTTCCACCGCGTCATCCCGGAGTTCATGCTGCAGGGCGGTGACTTCACCAACGGCAACGGCACCGGTGGCAAGTCCATCTACGGCGAGGAGTTCCCCGACGAGAACTTCCAGCTCACGCACGACCGTCCGGGCCTGCTCTCGATGGCCAACCGCGGCCCGAACACCAACGGCTCGCAGTTCTTCGTCACGACCGTGGTGACCCCGTGGCTGGACGGCAAGCACGTGGTGTTCGGCGAGGTCGCCGACGACGAGTCGATGAAGCTCGTCCGCAAGATCGAGTCCCTCGGCTCGGGCAGCGGCCGTACCCGCGCCTCGATCGCCGTCGCCGACTCCGGCGTGCTCTGATCGCTCATATGCCCTCGGGGGGGCCGGGCCGGCGCCGGCCCCGGGCCCCCGGGCGGGCGAGGCCGGCCCCCCCCCCCCGCCCCCCGGCGGG
>NZ_JAEIMH010000003.1:14649-21363 GCF_016464295.1 Streptomyces sp. N35
CTCCCCCCCCGGGCGCCCCCGCGCCCGGCGCGCACGCGTGACCCACCGGTGCGTCAGAGCCTGTCCGCCTCTGCGACCCGCAGGTCGGCCGCGCTCGCGATGAGCACCTCGGCCCGCTGCGTCACCCCGTTCACCGTGACCGCGAGCGTCACGCTGCCCGGCCGCAGCGCGGTGAGCTCGCCCGTGTCCGGGTCGTACGCGGCCACGTGCCGGCGCCGGGCATCGTCCGGATCGCCGATGTACACGTTCGGCGATCCGGTCCAGTCCGCGCTCACCGGGAAGGCGACCGGGACCTGACGGGTGCCCTGCGCGACCGTCGCCTCGACGTCCCCGCTCTGTCCGGGCGCCAGCGTCCGCGGCGCGGTGAGGGCGAGCGAGTCCGTGTGGGCGCGGGTCTGCACCGAGATCCAGTCGGGGCCGCCCTGCCAGGGCCGCTGCCGCGCCTCGGCCTGCTCGCCGCGCGTCACACGGTCGACGCCGACCAGGGACCAGCCGGTGAAGCCGCCCTTGTCCGCGGGGCCCGCGGGGTTCTTACCGGAGTTGCCGTTGATCAGATACGGCACCGAGTCGACGTGCGCGGCATGGAACACCCCGACGTGGCTGCCGATGAACGCGGCCCCCTTGCCCGACGTACGGCGGAAGTCCGCGAGCCAGCCCTCGACCAGCGCGGCCTCCTTGCGGTCGCCGAGCTGGCTGCCCTTCTGCGGGGTCGGGTCGCGCGGCGGTACGTGCTGGATGAGCGCGACCGAGGAGACCGCGGGATCCTTCGCCGCCTGGTCGAGCGCGGCGCGCAGCGCCTTGATCTGGGCGAAGCCGCCGCCGCGCAGGGACAGGCTGGAGGTGTCGAGGGTGACGAATCGGGTGCCTTCATGGTCGAACACCCGCTGGGCGGGGCCGAATTCGGCGGTGAAGTTGTCGATCTTCCCGCCCATCACCTCGTGGTTGCCGGGCACGTAGTACCAGGGCACGGAGTCGCCGAGCTCCTCCGTGAGGATGGTGCGGGCGAAGGCGAGGTCGGCGGGGGTGCCCTCGTCGACGAGGTCGCCGTTGATGACGAGGAAGTCCGGCCGGGCCGCCTTGATCTCGCGCAGGGTGCGGCGGGCCTGCTGGACGATCGGGCTCCCGGGCTCGCGGGCCACGAACTGGGCGTCGGACATCACCGCGAACTGCCAGTCACGGCCCTCCGTCTCGGCTGCCGAGTCGATCAACTCGTCGGCCACGGTGGGCGGTTCGGGCACCTGCACGCTGGGCGGGACCTGGGCGGTGAGCTCGTCTATGACGACCTGACCGGTGTACTGCTTGGCCGCGGTGGCCTCCGCCAGATAGAAGCGGAACACGGACAGCGGCATGGGCGTGCTCTGCGGCACGGTGAAGGTGACCTGCTGCCAGCCCGTCCACGTGACGTACGGACCGCGCAGGACCAGATCGGATCCGGCGCCGTCCTTGAGGTGCAGGCTGGGCCAGGCGCCCTTGCCGTCACCCTTGATCCACAGCTTGAACGACTGCGGGCTGCCGGGGACCGCGATGCGCTGGGGCGGGGTCAGATAGGCGGCGCGGGTGGCGGTCGAGAGCGAGAAGTCGTACGTCACCTCGAGACCGGTGCCGGTCTGTCCGTCGGGGGTCGGCTCGGCCTTTCCGGCGGCACGGGCGTGGCTGAACGTCCAGTTCGCGGCGTCGTCGAAGCCGGCCACGTGCTGCTCGTCGAGGCCGACGCTGACGACGAGCAGGGTCTCCTCGCCCTGGACGGTGGCCTTGATCTGGCCGGCACCCTTGGCGCTCAGGGGCTTGACGGTGAACGCTCCGCGTCCGTCCTCGCGTATCTCGAACTGTGTCCGGTCGTAGTCGAGCCGCACGTCGCGCGGCTCTATGGGCGCGCTGGTGCCGTGTGCGTCGTGGCCGACGAGCCCGAAGGTGCCGGTCGCCGACGCGTCCGCGAGGCCGACGCGGCGGGTGGTGGGTTCGATACGAGCGAGGGCGTCGAGGACCGTCAACTCGGTGCTGCCGTGCGCGGATCCGCTGCTCGCGCGGACCTCGGTGGTGCCGCTGCGACGGGCGGTGAAGAGTCCGTCGGCCGAGACACGGCCGATGTCCGCGCGCTCGGCCCGCCAGTGCGGCCGGCCCGCGGCGGGCCCGTAGGTCTCGTCGTGTCCGGCGGCGGTGAGCGCACGGCTGAGGCCGGGGAAGACGCGCTCGGGGTGGCCGCCGCGCACGGGGTCGGCGGTCGGTGCGGCGAGGGCGGGTGTGCGGGTCTCGACCCAGTAGCCCTCGAGGCGGCCGCTGCCGTCGGGCGCGGTGAGCGCGAGACCGTTGGGGACGGTGCGTTCGCTGCCGTCGGACGGGCTGTTCTCGACCTGGAGCGCGTCGCTGCCCGGTTCGCGGGCGATGAGCGTGGAGGAGCCGCCGCCGTCGAGGTTCAGGGCGTTGTGCGCACCGGCCTGTTTCATCATCACGCCGAGTTCGGTGAGGGTGACGCCGCCGCTGTCGGCCTGGCGGGCGTCCGCGGTGGGGGTGTGCATCCGGCGGGCCTCCGCGGGGGAGCCGAGGGGGGGGCGCGGGGGGGGGGGGGTGGTGGCCCGGCCCTCGTGGTTCTGGGCGACGCCGTCGACGACGAGGAGCTCCCGTCCGCCGACGGCTGTGCGCGGCACTTCGCCCTCGGTCCTCGGCCGGTACGCGATGCCCACCGGGTCGCCGGCCCGGAGCCCCTTGAGCACCTCGGCCCCGGCCTCGCGCCCGACGAGTACCGTGGCGCCGGCGGCGATCGGACCGCTGCCGGCACTGTCGCTCACCGAGACGACCTTGCCGTCCTCGACGAGGGCCTCGGCCACGGGTGTCGCCTTGTCGACGGTCAGTGCGCGGTCGGCCGTTCCCCAGGCGTCGGTGTAGGCGCCGATGCCGCCGGCCGGTACGTTCGCGGCGTTGTACGCGGCGAGCGCGCGCTCGCCCCCCGGGACGGTCAACGTCCCCTCGAAATAGACCTCCAGGACCCGACCGGCGTCCTGCGGCCCGATCCCCACGGCGCGATGCGCGCCCGGCGCGGGCGACTGCACGAGCCGCCCGTCCTTGATCCCGGCGCCCTGCGGGGCCCCGGTCTCGTTGATGTCGAAGAAGTCCGCGTTGAGGGCGGCGACGGTCCGCCGGCCCTTGCCCGGGTCGTGCGCGGCGGCCAGCTCGGACACGGTCCGCCGCTCGGCGACCTTCCCGGAGTGCAGGTAGTCCGCCTCGGCCCCCTTGCCCAGGTCCACGCTCAGCGCGTCGACGCGCAGCCATTTGTCCGACTCGAGACGGTCGTACGAGGTGAGCGCGACGCCCGGCGCGATGGGCCGGGCGCTGCGCGCGGTCTCGATCCCGTCCCCGTCGACGATCGACCGCACCCCGGCGCCGGGCCCGCTCGCGGGCGGCGGTGCGACGGGGCGGCGTATCTCCGCGCTGTTCGCGGGCCTCGGATCGGTCCCGGAATCGGCGGCGGCGGGGGTGAGCACCCCCCCCGTCATGGCAGCCGCGGTCGCCACCAGCGCGACCCAGCGACCGGCTATGCCTGAAGCCACAACTACTCCTGCATGACGGCGAGTTGCCCAGCGGGCAGATGTCGCGCGTCAGCATCGTCGTGGTCACGTCAGGGGCGCTAGGGGCCGGAGGGAACGGGACGGGAAACAGGCGCGGACGGCTTGATTACGCCGTGCAGAGGTTGAACCTGTGGCGCCGCGTCACCCGTCAGGGGCCCAGCCGGGCGCGTGCGGGAGCTGAACCGAATGCGTGCCCTGCGCGCCGCGCAGGGTCAGTCGGCGGCCGCGACCCCCTCGACCGCGGCCAACTCGTCCTGCGGGAGCCTCGGACCGGGGCTCAGTCGCGGTCCGGGACCGTGAACTCGCACCACACGGCCTTGCCGCTCCCCCGGGACTCCACGCCCCAGACATCGGCGAGGCGGTCGACCAGGAGGAGGCCGCGGCCCGAGACGCCTTCCTCGCCGGCCTCGCGGCGGCGGGGCAGGGCGCTCGAGGTGTCCTCGACCTCGACGCGCATCCGGCGTTCGACGCCGGACAGGACGCGCAAGGTGATGATCGCGGCGCCCTCGGTGTGCATCAGGGCGTTGGTGACCAACTCGTCGGCGACCAGCTCGATTTCGTCGGCGCGGTCGCGGGCGCCCCAGGCGCGTACGGCCGCGCGGACCATATGGCGGGCCTCCCGCAGCGCCATCGGGTCGTTCGGCGCGACGTGCTGCTGGAGCCTGCCACCGGACTTGGGGGCGTCGGAGCCCCGGCGGCGCAGCAGGAGCAGGGCCGCGTCGTCGTCGCCGCCGCGCCGGTCGGCGTCCTCGACCAGCCGCTCGGCGAGTGCCTCGAGGTCGGCGGGCCCCGACGCGACCTGCGCGGTGAGGGACTGCACGCCCTCGTCGAGGTCGTGCCCGGGCTCCTCGACCAGGCCGTCGGTGCACAGCAGCAGGGTCTGGCCCGGGTCGAGTTCAAGGGTGGTGACCGGATACTCCAGGCGCCCGAACTCGGCGGAGAGACCGAGCGGCAGGCCCCCGGCCACGGGTGCGCGCCGGCAGGTGCCGTCCTTGGCGCGCAGCAGCGGATCGATATGGCCGGCTCGTACCAGCTGGACCACTCCCGTGGTGAGGTCCGCCTGGACGTAGAGGCAGGTCGCGAACCGGTCCGTGTCGAGTTCGTGCAGGAAGACGGAGGCGCGGGCCATGACCGTGGCGGGTGTGTGGCCCTCGGCGGCGTACGCGCGCAGCACGATCCTCAACTGGCCCATGACGGCGGCCGCATGGGTGTCGTGTCCCTGGACATCGCCGATGACCGCGCCGACCTTCCCGCCGGGCAGCGGGATCACGTCGTACCAGTCGCCGCCGATGTCCCGGCCGAGCTTCGCCGAGCGATAGCGCACCGCGATCTCCGCGCCGTCGACGGCGGGGATGGAGCGCGGCAGCATCGCCTGCTGCAGGCCGGCGGCGAGGTCCTTCTCCTGCTCGTAGAACATGGCGCGCTGCAGCGACTGCGCGATGCTGCTGCCGAGCGCGACCAGGAGGTTGCGTTCGTCGGCCGTGAAGCCGGTCTTGTCCTGGTAGAGCAGCCCGAGCGCGCCGATCGGGCGGGCCTGCGCGATCAGCGGCAGATACGCGGCCGACGTGATGTTGAGGTGGCTGATGTGCGGCCACAGAAGGGGATAGGAGTCCGCGAAGTCCTCACGGCTCTCGATGAAGCGCGGCGCGAGCGTCCGCACGACTTCGCTCATCGGGTACGACTCGTCGATCCGGGTGAACCGCGTGCCGGGGACGAACGCACCGGGCGGGCCCTCGGCGACCAGATGGATACGGCCCGCCTCGACCAGGCCCATGACCAGGCTCGCCGCGCCGAGGTTCGCGAGGCCCTGGGTCTCGTCGAGTACGTCGATGACGTCCTGCACGGTGCGGGCGTGCGCGAGGGCCGCCGTGGTGCCCTCGACGATGCTGGTCTGGCGGCGGGTCTCGGCGTCGTGCTCCATCCGGATCCGGGTTTCGAGCAGCTCCTCCTCGGCGTCCCGGATGATGCCGAGGATCCGGTGCGGCCGTCCGTTGCCGTCGCGGCAGATGTAGCCCTGGGTGTGGGTCCACCGCAGCGAGCCGTCCCTGCGGCGCAGCCGGAAGTAGGCGCCGTAGGTCCGGCTGCCGTTCTTGAGCGCTTCGGAGACCACGGCGTCCAGACGGTGGCCCTCGTGCGGCGGTACGCGGACACCCAGCGTCTCCGGCCGGCCGTCGTATTCGTCCGGGGTCACGTCGAAGACGTCATGGGCCGCGGGATCCATGTACATCTGGCCACTGTCGAGATTCCAGTCGAAGCTGCCCGTGCGGTTCAGCGCGAGGATCGTTTCGGGCGGCGCAGGCCAGCGGTCCGGCTCGGACATGCGTCCACTTTGCCACGGTTTGCCCGTACCGGTGCGCTGGGCGTGCGGGGCCCTCAGCGGACCCGGCGCTCCGCGGCCCTCGTGGCCGAGTCCGCGAGGCGCGGCAGATGCAGTTCCCGGTGGATCGCCGCCATCCGCAGGGCGAAGACGAGACCGGCGGCGACCACGGTGCCGAGCGTGTCCGATGCGCCCGCCCAGTGCAGCAGGAGGTACCCGACGGCTCCGGCGAGGGCGGCGGTCGCGTACACCTCCTCGCGAAGGAGCAGCGGCGGGAACTCTCCGCACAGCACATCGCGTACGACTTCACCGGTGACACCGGTGAGCACCGCCAGAATGATGACCGCGAACGGGGTGACCCCGGCGTCGATCGCGGCCCGGGCACCGATCACGGTGACCACGGCGAGGCCGATGGCGTCCACGGTCATCAGGGAGCGGTGGGGCAGCTCCCAGCGCCGCAGATAGAGCATCGTGGCGACGGCCGTGCAGCTGATCACGGTGAGCAGTACCCAGTCGTGCGTCCAGTACAGCGGGTGCCGGCCGAGGATCAGGTCGCGCAGGGTGCCGCCGGATATGGAGGCGGCGAAGGCCAGGACGATGCCGCCGAAGGGGTCCATGTTGGCGCGGTGCGCGGCGAGGACACCGCTGGCCGCGAAAGACGCGACTCCGACGAGATAGAGGACGTGCAGCACGGAGCTTCCCCCTGGAAACGGCGTACGGGCAGGAGTTTCGAGAACACCACGCGCCGTCTTCCGCGTGCTTCGTCCTTCCGGCCGGGGAGTCCGGCCGGAAGGACGGAATCAGGTGTGCGGGGGCCCGCAGGCCGGGAAGGAG
>NZ_JAEIMH010000003.1:21373-84350 GCF_016464295.1 Streptomyces sp. N35
GGTGTCGAACACCCCCCCCCGCCGCTTCCGGCGTCCTCCCCCCTCGGCGGGGGGGGCGCCGCCCGAAAGGACGAAATCAGGTGTGCGGGGGCCGTCAGCCGGTGAAGGACTCCGGCTGGGTCGGGATGAACGGGGTGTCAGGACCGGGCTCGACATCGGGGGCGTCCGGGACCGTGTCGGGCCCGGTCTGGTCACCGGGGCCGTCGGGCGCGGTCTCGTCCTGCGGCAGGCTCGGGATGTCCGTACGGTCCGTCGGGTCCTGGCCGCCGTCCGGGTGCGTGACGGCACCGCCGTGCCGCGCCGGCGGGTCGGGGGCCGGCACCGGGAAGGGCAGGGGGGGCCCGGGACCGGGCACCCGGCCGGGATGGTCGGCGTCGGCGCACCGGGGGCCGTGGGCGTCGGGGAGACCGTCGGGCAGTCGGTCGGGCTCGGCGTATCGCTGGTCTCGTCACCGTCGGGCGTCGCGCTGTCGGACTCCGCCGGGTCGGTGCCCGTCGGGTCGTCCGTGGGCGGGTCGGTCGTCGGGTCGTCCGGGTCGGTGGTCCGGTCGTCCGGCTCGGTCGTCGGGTCGTCCGTGGGCGGATCGGTCGTCGGGTCGTCCGGATCGGTCGGGTCGATGTCCGTGGGGTCGGGCGTGGGAGTGGGCGGCGGGACGATCTTGTCCTTGTCGCCGTCGTCGCCGATCGGCCGCTCGATCCAGGTGTTGTTGGTGATGTTGATGATCGTGATGTTGTTGATCACGGTGGTGGACGGCTTGACCACGATGACGTTCGCGGGGTGGTAGCCCTGCCAGGGCTGACCGTGGTGCGTCGCGTCCTTGTGCAGCGCGGCGGGAGGTGTCAGCGGATTGCCGCAGGCGCAGCGCACGCGCGGCAGGCCCCGGTTGTCGACGAGCACCGCGCTGCCCGCCTGGAGCACGGACTGGAAGCTGGTCGGCTGTCCGCCGCTGTAGCCGTGATTGGTGACGCGGGTGTCCACCCGCAGCTGTACGGGGGTGAGGCCGCGCAGCCAGCTCGGGACATCGCCCTGCGAAATCCCTTCGACCTGGGCGAACGCACGGGCCTTGGCCTGGTCGGCGGTGAGGAAGCGGACCTGCTGCTCGACATCGCAGCTGCTGACGGACTGCGTACCGCCGTACAGACCGGGCGTCGAACCCTGGTAGCTCCTGACCCCGGCCTGCGAGGGCGAAGCGGACTGGGTCGGGGACGGTTGCGGCGTACGGGTGACAGGGGGCGGAGTCTCGGTGACCTTCGCGGTGGAGTCCGTGAAGGGATCCGGGCCGGCCGCGGCGACGGGCTGGAGGAACAGCTCCTTGTCACTGCCCGTATCGCCCGCGTCGTTCTCGCCGCCGCTGGAGCAGCCCGCGACCAGCAGGGCTCCGGATATCGCGAGGGCTGTGGCATAGCGCCTGGTCGGTGAGTGCACGCCGTTCTCCCGCCTGTTTTCTGGCCGTACGTCCCTCATTGTGTGAATCGCGTTTTGGGCCCCGCAACCGCGTGAGCCGGGGCCCAGGACCGGCGATGCCGGACCCTGACCCAGCCCCGGACCCAGCCCCGGACCCAGCCCCGGCGACAGGGCCACGCCCGCCCCCGGCGCCACAATGGAGAGGTGGAGTGGTTCACGGCGCCCGACTACTGGCTCGCCCGCCTCGTCTTCCAGCGGGTGCTCGCCGCCGTGTATCTGCTGGCCTTTCTCGGCGCGGCCCTGCAGTTCCGTGCGCTGATCGGCGAGCGCGGGATGCTGCCGATTCCCCGGTTCGTGGCCCGGGTGCCGTTCCGGCGGGCACCGAGCCTGTTCCAGCTGCGCTACTCGGACCGCCTGTTCGCGACCGTCGCCTGGACGGGAGTCCTGTGCTCGCTCGCCCTCCTGGCGGGCCTGGACGCCGAACTGCCCCTGTGGGCGGGCATGGTGCTGTGGGCGCTGCCCTGGCTGCTCTATCTCTCGATCGTGAATGTGGGGCAGACCTGGTACGGCTTCGGCTGGGAGTCGCTGCTTCTGGAGGTCGGCTTCCTCGCGGTCTTCCTCGGCCCGCACGATATGGCCCCGCCGCTCCTTGTCCTGTTCCTGCTGCGCTGGGTGCTGTTCCGGGTGGAATTCGGCGCCGGGCTGATCAAAATGCGCGGGGACGAGTGCTGGCGCAAGCTGACCTGTCTGCACTACCACCACGAGACCCAGCCGATGCCGGGCCCGCTGAGCTGGTTCTTCCACCACCTGCCCAGACCCTTGCACCGGGTCGAGGTGGCGGCGAATCACGTCACCCAACTCGTTCTGCCGTTCCTGCTGTTCACCCCACAGCCCGTCGCCTCGTACGCGGCGGCCGTCGTGGTCCTCACCCAACTGTGGCTGGTGCTGTCCGGCAACTTCGCCTGGCTGAACTGGCTGACGATCGCGCTCGCGGTGTCCGCGATCGACTTCACGCCTGTGACGGGCGCACCGCCCGCACTGTCCCGGCCGCCTCTCTGGTACGAGATCCTCGTCCTTGCCGTGACGGCGCTGGTCGTGGTCCTGAGCTACCGCCCGGCGCGCAATCTGCTCTCCCGCCGCCAGGTCATGAACACCTCCTTCGACCCGCTCCACCTGGTCAACACCTACGGTGCGTTCGGCACGGTCGGCCGCGTCCGCCAGGAGATCGCGGTCGAGGGCACCGACGAAGCGGTCCCGCTGCCGGACGGGACCGGCTGGAAGGAGTACGGCTTCCACGGCAAACCCGGTGAACTCACCCGGCTGCCCCGGCAGTTCGCCCCGTACCATCTGCGGCTCGACTGGATGATGTGGTTCGCGGCGCTCTCCCCCGCGTACGCCCGCAGCTGGTTCGGACCGTTCGTGGAACGGCTGCTCGACGGCGACCGGGACACGCTGCGGCTGCTGCGCCACAACCCGTTCCCCGGCGGGCCGCCGCGCTTCGTCCGGGCGCGCGTGTACCGCTACCGCTATACGACCTGGGACGAGCTGCGTGCGACAGGGGCGTGGTGGCAGCGGACCTACGTACGGGAGTTCCTGCCGCCGACACGGCTCGACACACCCCGGAACATCGCGGAGGCTCCGGATCCCTCAGAGCGCTGAGAGCCCGTACACCCGCCTCGCCGTCCCGGCGAAGATCTCCTGACGCTCGCCCTCGCCGAGGCCGGCGGTCAACTCCCGCGCACTGTCGAGGACTTCCCCGTACGAGGCCGCGAGCCGGCACACCGGCCAGTCCGAGCCGAACATCAGCCGCGCGGCCCCGAAGGCCTCCAAGGCCGTCTCCACGTACGGGCGCAGATCGCGCACCGTCCAGCGCGCCCAGTCCGCCTCGGTCACCAGGCCCGAGAGCTTGGCGGTGGTGTTGGGCAGTGCGGCGAACGTCCGCATGTCGCAGGCCCACTGCTCCGGCCCGTCGTCCGCGATCGACGGTTTGCCGAGGTGGTCGAGGACGAAGGTCAGCTCGGGGAGTCCCGCGGCCGCCCGCACACAGGCGGCCAGCTGATGCGGTTTCACCACCAGGTCGTACGCGAGTCCCGCGCCGGCGACCGCGGCCAGGCCTCTGCGTACGTCCGGACGCAGCAGCCATGCGGGGTCGGGCTCGCCCTGGACCTGGTGCCGGATGCCCACCAGGTGCTCGCCGCCCGGAAGTTCGCGCAGCCGGGCCAGTTCGTCCGCGACATCCGGGGCGGTGAGGTCGGTCCAGCCGACGACCCCCGCGACCAGGTCGCTCGTCGCGGCGAGGGCCAGGAACTCGGGGGTCTCGTCCGCGGCGGTGACCGTCTGGACCAGGACGGTGGCCACGACCCCCGCCGCCCGGGCCTCAGGTTCCAGGTCGGCGAGGGTGAAGTCGCGGCGGATCGGGGCCAGTTCGGGTCCGGTGATCCAGTCCTGGTCGCGGACCGCGAGGTCCCACACGTGGTGATGCGCGTCGACGAGGGTCACGGCAGATCCCCGGCGAAGGCGCGAACGATGGTCACGGCAGCTCCCACACCACCGGCAGCGAGGCGTCCGAGCCCTCCGCCGAGTAGTCGTGGACCACGTCGAGAAGCTCGGCCATGCGGGCCTGCCAGGCGATGTTGACCGGCAGCTTCTCCAGTGCGGCGAGCAGCGCGGCGTAGTCCTCGCATTCGAGGAGATGGAAGAGGTCGGTGCCGCTGCGCCAGATCGTCCAGGAGTGCGCGCCCGCCGCCCGGATCGCGCCGGCGAGTTCTCCGGGCACCTCACGATGCGCGGCCTCGTACTCCTCGATCCGGTCCGCACGGACCCGGGTGTGCAGCGCGACTCTCATCCGGCCGCCGCCGCCCCGGGCACCGGCACGTCCTCGGCGAGCAGCCCTTCGCTCTTGAGGTCGGCCCAGAATCCGGCGGGCACCGGCGTGGCGAACTGCTGTGCCGTGTCCCGTACTTGGTCGGCCGAGCGCATCCCCACCAGTACGCCGGCGACTGCGGGATGCCCCAGCGGGAAGGCGAGCGCGGCCGCGCGCAGCGTCGTGCCGTGCTGTTCGGCGAGCTCCTTGATGCGCCGGGCGCGGGCCAGCAGGTCGTCGGGGGCGGTCGTGTAGTTGTAGGTGGCTCCCGGCCGCGGTTCGGCGAGGATCCCCGAGTTGTAGACGGCCGCGGCGATCACGCTCCTGCCGCGGGCCTCGGCCTCGGGCAGCAGCGCCTTGAGCGCGATCTGGTCGAGGAGGGTGTAGCGACCCGCGGCCAGGACCACATCCGTGTCGGTGTCGGTGATGAAGCGGGTCAGCATCTCGGCCTGGTTCATTCCGGCGCCGATCGCGCCCACCACGCCCTCGGAACGCAGCTGCTCCAGCGCCGGGTATCCCTCGCGGAACGCCCACTCCTCGTGGTCGTCCGGGTCGTGCAGATAGACGATGTCGATCTGGTCGAGGCCCAGGCGTTCCAGGCTGCCCTCGATGCTGCGCCGGACGCCGTCCGCGGTGAAGTCCCAGACCCTGCGGTGCGTCGCGGGCACCGCGAAGCCGCCGGCCGCGAGATCGTCGCCGCCGCCGTCGTACGGCTCGAGCAGCCGGCCGACCTTGGTGGACAGGGTGTAGCTGGGGCGGGGCTTGTCGCGCAGCACTTCGCCGAGGCGGCGCTCGGAGACGCCGAGCCCGTAGTGCGGGGCGGTGTCGAAGGTGCGGATCCCCGCGTCCCAGGCGGCGGTGACCGCCTCGTACGCCTGCTGGTCGGGCACGGGCTCGAACAGTCCGGCGATCGGGGCGGCGCCGAACGACAGGCGGGAGACCGTGACGTCGGTCGAGGCGAGGCGGGAGGTGGCGATCATGACGTCACCGGCCGGAGCCTGAGGCCCTGCATGCCGCCGTCGACCGCGAGCGCCATACCGGTGCTAGCGCCGGCGGACGGGCTCGCCAAGTAGGCGATGGCCGCGGCGACTTCCTCGGCCGTGACGAGCCGGCCGGTGGGCTGGCGCGCTTCGAGAGCGGCCCGTTCGGCGGCCGGATCGCCGGCGGCTCCCAGGAGCCGGCCGACCCAGGGGGTGTCGACCGTGCCGGGGTTGGCGCAGGTGACGCGGATGCCTTCGCGGTCGTGATCCGCGGCCATGGGGAGGGGGAGGGAGAGCACCGCTCCCTTGGAGGCGCTGTAGAGCGCGCGCTGCGGCAGGCCCGCGGTCGCGGCGATCGAACAGGTGTTGACGATCGCCGCGTGCCGCGAGGCGCGCAGATGCGGCAGCGCGGCGCGCGTGGTGCGGACCATGCCGAGCACATTGACGTCGAGGACGCGGTGCCACGTCTCGTCGTCGTTGTCCTCGACGGTGCCCTGGGCGCCGATCCCCGCGTTGTTGACCAGGATGTCCAGGCCGCCCATCTCCTCGGCGGCCGCGGCCACCGCTTCCCGTACGGACGCGTCGTCCGTGACGTCCGCGCGCCGGGCGAGCAGCGGTTTGTCCACCGACTCCGGGGTGAGGTCGAGGACGGTGACCTGTGCTCCGCGTGCCGCGAGGAGTTCCGCCGTGGCCCGGCCGATGCCTGAGGCGCCGCCGGTGACAAGGGCCCTGAGCCCGTCGAACTCGGTCATGCCGCTGCTCCCTTCCGCTGCAGGAGATCATGGTGGTTCGGGTCCGGCGCGGGAAGGGCCTCGGCCCAGTACGTACCGTCCGGATAGCGGTAGCGGTCCAGGGACTCGGGGTGCATGGCCGCGGAGAAACCGGGCGCGGCCGGGGCCACGTAGTGGCCGTCGCGGATGACGACGGGGTCCTGGAAGTGCTCGTGGAGATGGTCGACGTACTCGATCACCCGGTCGTCGGTGGTGCCGCTGAGCGCCACGTAGTCGAACATCGCCAGATGCTGGACGAGTTCGCACAGTCCGACGCCTCCGGCGTGCGGGCAGACGGGGATGCCGAACTTGGCGGCGAGCAGCAGGATCGCCAGGTTCTCGTTCACGCCGCCGACGCGGGCCGCGTCCAGCTGGAGGATGTCGATCGCGCCGGCCTGGAGGAGCTGCTTGAAGACGATGCGGTTCTGTACGTGTTCACCGGTCGCGACTTTCACGGGCGCCACCGAGCGCCGGATCTCGGCATGGCCGAGCACGTCGTCCGGGCTGGTGGGCTCCTCGATCCAGTAAGGGTCGTGCGTGGCGAGCGCCCGGGTCCAGGTGATCGCCTCGTCCACGTTCCAGCGCTGGTTGGCGTCCACGGCGATACGGAAGTCCGCGCCCACGGCGGCCCGCGCGGCGCCCAGCCGGCGCAGGTCGTCCTCGAGGTCGGCGCCGACCTTCAGCTTGATCTGGGTGAATCCTTCGGCGACGGCCTCGCGTGCGAGGCGGGTCAGCTTCTCGTCGGAGTAGCCGAGCCAGCCGGGCGAGGTGGTGTACGCCGGGTAGCCGCGCACCCGCAGCCGCGCCGAGCGCTGGTCCGCGTCCACCCGGCCGCGCTCCAGGAGGGCGAGCGCCTCGTCCGGGCCGAGCACATCGGCGATGTAGCGGAAGTCGATCTGCGAGACCAGCCAGGCCGGTTCGGCGCGTGCCAGGAGCTGCCACAGCGGCAGTCCCGCGCGCTTGGCGGCGAGGTCCCAGACGGCGTTGACGACCGCGCCGACCGCCATATGCATGACGCCCTTCTCCGGACCGAGCCAGCGCAGCTGGCTGTCGCCGATCAGGTCCCGGTTCAACGAGCCCGGATCGGCGCAGAGTTCCTCCACCGGCCGGCCGACGACATGCGGGCGCAGGGCTTCGATGGCGGCCACCTGGACGTCGTTGCCGCGCCCGATGGTGAAGGCGAACCCGTGCCCCTCCCGCCCGTCGCCGGCGTCGGTGCGCAGCACCACATAGGCGGCGGAGTAGTCGGGGTCGGGGTTCATGGCGTCGGAGCCGTCGAGCTCGGCCGAGGTCGGGAAGCGGATATCGAAGGTGTCGACTGCCGTGATACGAGCGGGTGTTGGCGTCACGGCTCTCTCCAAGTCAGGGTTCGTCCATGGCCTCAGAGGTCCGCGGGGCCGATACAGACCCTTTTCATCGGACCTCTGAGGCAGCACGAGTATTCATCGGATGTCTCCAGCTGCACAAGCCCCTGCAACCGGCAAGATCCGGTGACTTGCTCGCGAAGAGGTCGGATCACCCTGGCTCATCGGGTCGTTCAGGACCGCCAGTCGACCTTGAACACCCAGACATGCCGCCCGGCCTTGCGCGCCGCCTGCGGCACATCGACGACGAGCGATCCGCCGCTGGTCCGCCAGGTCAGGGGGCGGTCGTGGCCGAGCATGGTCACCCGGTCGCCCTGCCGGATCGGCACCGGAGCCTCGACGGTGAGCCGCGCTCCCGGGGCGGCGAGGGAGTGGATGTAGAACGCCCTGTTCTGCCGCACGGTGAACCGCAGGTCCTCACCGAGCTGCGCCATCCTCGACCAGTACGTGGTGTCGTAGACCGCCTCTCCGTTGACCTTCAGCCACTCCCCCGTCTCGCGCAGCCGCCGCTCCATGATCTCGGGGATGGTGCCGTCGGCGCGCGGTCCGATGTCGAGCAGGAAGTTGCCGTTCTTGGACACGATGTCGACGAGGCTGTGCACGATCTCCTCGGTCGTCATGTAGCGGTCGTCGGGCGTGGCCGCGTTGTATCCGTAGCTGAACGGATCCAGTCCGCGGCTCGACTCCCACTTCGCCACGACCGTGTTGTCGTACGTCGTGTACTCGGGCGTGGTGAAGTCGTGGAACGGGATCCCGGAACGGTTGTTGACCGCGACCTCGTACGGCTGTGGCCGGTTCTTGGCGTGGTTGAAGTACTCGGCGATCACGTGGTGGCTGTCGTTGACCCCGCCGATGTCGCACCACAGGACCTGCGGGTCGTAGCCGTGGATCAACTCCAGCATCTGCGGCGCCTGATAGTCCCGCACGTAGTCCTTGCCCGCCGTGTAGCCGGTGTACGGGACGGGCTCCAGGGTGTACGGGTTGCGCGGTGCGTGCCCGCGCCAGGGGTTGTCCGGGTTGAACCACTCGGGCATGGAGAAGTACAGGCCTCGGTGCAGTTCGGGGGTGTACGTCTTCGAGGCGTCGAACAGTTCCTTGATGAGGTCGCGCTTCGGGCCCATCTTCACGGAGTTGCGGTCCGCCAGCTTGGTGTCCCAGAGCGCGAAGCCTTCGTGGTGCTTCGACGTCAGCACGTGATACTGGGCGCCCGCGTCACGGAACAGCTCCACCCAGGCGCGCGGGTCGTACTTCTCCGCGCGGAACATCGGGATGAAGTCGTCGTACGCGAAGTCCTCGCCGTACACGGCCTTGTGATGCGCGTACGTCGGGTTGTCAGGGAGCTGCATGTGGTTCCAGTACCACTCGGCGTACTGCTCGCCGACCGGCGCCCAGGCGGGCACCGAGTAGACACCCCAGTGGATGAAGATCCCGAACTTCACGCGGTGGAACCAGTACGGCGCCTGATGGGTGCCGAGCGAGGCGGCCGTCGGCTCGTAGTCGGGGACGCCGAGCGTGAGCCGCTTCCCGGCGGTGGCGACGGGGCGGCTGAAGGCGGCCGCGACGGCCTCGCCCTCCTGCTGCGTACCGGCCGGGGTTCCCGGGCGGGTGCGGATGCCGGTCCGGACGCGGGCCTGGTCCCCGGGGTCGAGGCGTCGGATGTCTGCGGCTTCGACCGTACGGGCGCCGCTGACGTCGACTCCGACGGTCAGCGCGTCGCGGGCGAGGACGGCGACCGTTCCGGCGTTGACCACGGTCGCCTCGACGCTCTGCGCACGGCTCCCCTCGAGCAGCGACACCGTGGACTTGGCGCCGCGCACCATCAACGCCCTTCCCTCAGCGGCCGGTTGAAGGGTCAGCGCGAACACGTGCAGCGCCGCGCTGTCCGGCTCGGCGGGCCCGAGGTCCGGCAGTGTGAGCGCGATGGCTTCGCATGCCGGGTCCAGCCAGATCTCGGTCGCGTCGATCACGACGCTGTGGGCGTCCTTGGTCCCGTCCGGCTTGTAGCGGTACGGGGCGCCGAGCAGACCGCCGCCCGCGTACCAGTCGGGCGCGCTGAGCGAGCCCTGCGAGGTGGAGCCGTCGGCATAGTGGACGGTCGCCTTGCCGGAGGCGGTGCCGTAGCTGCCCGCGGCGAGGAAGTGGGCGGAGAGGTAGCGGCCCCGGGGCAGGTCGATACGGGTGCCGCGGGCGACGATGTTGTTCGCGGCGCCGGCGGCGGAGGACGGGAAGGCGAAGGGGATGCCGTCCACCTCGATCCGTCCGGCGGGGAGTTCCTCGCCGGGAAAGGTGTAGCCGGAGCCGTCGAAGTCGCCGCCGCGCGCCGCGGCGGTGTCGATGCCGTCGTTGTCGTAGTGGGCTTCGAGGGCCACCGGGACGGCGGGCGGGACGGAGCCCCAGCCGTCGCCCTGGGGCCCGTCGGGACGCTCGAACGCGCCGCGGCCCTCGGGCTCATGCGGTGCGGCCGTCGCGCCGGTCGCGAGCGGGCCGGCCGTGGTGACCGCGGCTCCTGCGGCCAGGGCCGTCGCGGTGGCGATGACCTGGCGTCTCGGGTAGGCGTTCATGTGCAGCACTCCCTGTCGTGGGGACGGTGTGTCCTTGTGCGGGATGGTTCGTGCCGGACATTCATCGGAGGTCTGATGATTGAGGCGTGACCGAGACCTGTCAATGGGCCGCGCGGGCACGGAAGTTGGGCCGGAAGGTCGGATGTGCGGACGCACTCGGCCCGAACAGCCTCGACGGGAAGCCTCGGACGCGGCACAGTGCTGGCCTGAGGGGCGAGATCATCCCTGAGGAGCGAGATCATCCCTGAGGGCCGAGATCATCGAGCAGCGGGCGGCGGCGCCGTACGCGCGGGGCGAGGAGCGACAGTGAGCAGCTGGGCAGGGCAGACCGCCGGACAGATCGCCGCGGCCGTACGGGCGAAGACCGTCACACCGCGCGAGGTCGCGGAGGAACATCTCGCGCGGATCGAACTGCTCGACGCCCGCGTGGGCGCCTTCCGCAGGATCCGCGCACGCGAGGCGCTCGCGGAGGCGGAGGCCCTCGCCACGCATCCGGATCTGGCCCGACTCCCGCTCGCCGGCGTACCGGTGGCGGTGAAGGACAATCTGCCCGTACGCGGCGAGTCCACCCGCAACGGATCGGCAGCCACACCGGACACACCGGCCGCCGAGGACCATCCGACGGTGGCGCGGCTGCGAGCGGCCGGCGCGATCGTGGTCGGACTCACCAACGTCCCCGAACTGTGCGTGTTCGGCACGACGGACGGGGTGCACGGCACCGCCCGCAATCCCTGGGACACCTCACGGACGGCCGGCGGCTCGTCCGGTGGGAGCGCGGCCGCGGTGGCGGCCGGGATGGTGCCGCTCGCGCTCGGCAACGACGGGATGGGGTCGCTGCGGATACCGGCGGCGAACTGCGGCGTGCTCGGCTTCAAGCCCGGCGACGGAGTGGTACCGCGCGAGCTGGGCGGCGGCTGGTTCGGGCTCTCGGAGAACGGTCCCCTCGCCACTACGGTCGCCGACGCCCGGCTGATGCTCTCGGTTCTTTCCGGTGCCCCGCAGCGGCCGGCCGCCGGCACGGACCGCCTCAGGATCGCGGTTTCCGTGCGCAGTCCGCTGGCGGGCGTACCGGTCACCAAGGCCTGGCGGACCGCGGCCCTCGAGGCGGGGAAGGCCCTGACCGGGGCAGGCCACCAGGTCGAGGACGCGGATCCCCCGTATCCGCTGTGGCTGGGCGCATCGGCCCTCGCGCACTGGACCGCCGGCACACATGTGGACGCGCGAGCCCTGGACCGTACGCGGCTGGCCCGCCGCACCCGTACGCATGCGGCGCTCGGCCGTCGCTCACTGGCCCGTGTGGAGCGCGGCGAGGGGCGGGCCCGGCTGCGTACGCTGCTCGAGCCGTTCTTCGAGGACCACGACATCCTGCTGACGCCGGCACTCGCCCGCCGAGGTCCGGCCGCGGCGGCATGGCACGAGCGGGGCTGGCTGCGCAACGTCAGCGCCAACACCCGCTATTCGCCGCTCACTCCGGTCTGGAACCTCACGGGCTGGCCCGCGCTCTCGGTCCCGTTCGGCGTGCTGTCCTCGGGGCTGCCCTGTGCGGTGCAGCTGGTGGCGGCGCCGCACCGGGAGGGCGAACTCCTGGACCTGGCCACGACGTTGGAGTCCCTGCGCCCGTGGCGACGGCACGCGCCCACGCCGTGAGCAGGGCTGCCGGGTCGGAGCGCGCACACCATTGACCGATTCCGGGCGCGCACACCAAGAACGTGTGCGTGCCCAGAACCCGGTGCTTGCCTCAGTCCACGCTCGGCAGAATGTGCGGCTCGGCGAGGTCGTCCTCGTACCCCGCGAGGCGGATCGGCGCGGAACGCGCCCACACCTCGAGGCTGCCCAACTGGTCCCCGCGCCGGCGGCCGGCTCGGTCGCGCCGTTCCTTCGGGGCCAGTTGCTCGCTCTTGGACTTGTCTGGTGTCACCGCGCACTCCTTATGTGTCGCGTAACCCCCGGTCGTACCGGCAACGCCCGCACTCCGGGGCGCCGCGGCCGCCCGGTAGGGGCATCGTCTCGGCCAGTTCGGTCGCGGTGGCGCCGGTGTCTCCTGCGGGACTCACCGTGGTGACCGGCTTGCCCCAGGACGGACCCAAGGGTGTGGGTGGAACCCGTTGTGACGGTCCGTCCCGACCAGAGTAACCAAATGAGCGCGGCCCCGCTCTATGGGGAGGCAAAGTCTTGGTACAACCCTGGGGATACGGCGCAAAACGTCGGTTCGGGTGCCCGGTTCCGGCCGGATCAGGCTCTCGGCTGCGCACGGTTCAGCCCCTGTTGGCCTCACGGTCAGCCCGGCCTGCTCTCCTGGCACCGCACGCACACCCGGCAAGCCGCACACCCCGCCCCACAAGCCGCACCGCACACCCCACCCGCCGCATCGCGCACCCCGCCCGCGGCCGTGGACCGGAAGGAGCCGCCATGGAGTCGCGCACCGAGCCGCCGTCGGTGACGAGCGTCCGCACCGTCGACGAACTGACGAGCGTCCGCACCGTCGACGAACTGACGAGCATCCGCACCGTCGACGCACTGATGACTCTGCTGCACGCCTGCCGGGGCGCCTGGGACACCCCGGACCGCAGCGGCGATCCGGTCGATCTGCACGACCACGCCCTGCAGACCGCCGCGCTGCTGCGCCGCTCGCACCCCGCCGACAAGGAGCTCCAGGTCGCCGGGCTCGTGCACGACCTCGGCCATCTGCTGCGGCCGGGCGACGACGCGGCGCACGCCGACCATGCCGCCGCGGCGGTGCGCCCGCTGCTCGGCGACCGGGTGGCCGAGCTGGTCCGGCTGCACGTACCCGCCAAGCGCTACCTCGCCGCGACCGAGCCCGGCCGCGCCCTGTCCGAGCAGAGCGCGCTGACGCTGCGGGCGCAGGGCGGGGTGATGACGCACGAGGAAGCGGGGGGGGCGGGGGGCCCGCCCCTGCGCGGCGGGGGCGGGGGCGCGGGGCGGGGGGGGGGGGAAGGGCGCCCGAGGAGGGGGCGGCGTCCGCGGCCCCCCCGTACGGGGAGGATGCCGCCACGCTGCGGCAGGCCGACGACGCCGGGAAGGTGGTCGGTCTCGACGCCGGGGTCATGGAGGACTGGCGGCCGGTGCTCGACCTGGTGGCGGGTGCGGCCGGGCAGCGGACAGGGCCGGGCACGCACAGGTGACAGGGCCGGGTACGCATAGCTGCCGGGTGCACGGCTCTCCCTCTTGACGCCCCGTCATGTCACCGTACGCGGATGGCATCTCAAGGAGCGGAACGCGAACTCGACGGCAGGGCAGCCCTGGTGACCGGTGCCACGCGTGGGATCGGCCTCGCCGTCGCCCACCGGCTCGGGGCGTCGGGTGCGGGCGTGTGTGTCACGGGGCGGGATCCGGACGGGGTGCGGCGGGCCGTCCATGACCTGGACAAGGCCGGTGTGCGGGCCGTCGGTTGCGTGGGGGACGTGGCCGACGCGGACCATCTCGCGGCCTGTGTCCACCGGACCGTCGACGCGTTCGGGCGCCTCGACGTCCTCGTGAACAACGCCGCCACGAACCAGCCGTACGGGCCGCTGATGGACGCCGACCCCGACCGCTGGACCTCGGCCTTCGCCACGAATGTCGAAGCGCCGCTCCGGCTGGTGCAGTTGGCGTGGCGGGCCTGGATGCGCGAGCACGGCGGGGCCGTCGTGAACATCGGTACCGAGGGCACCCATGGCGTCGGACCGAATGTCGGCGCGTACGGCACGAGCAAGGCGGCCCTGCTGCACCTCACGCGCCAGCTCGCCGGCGAACTCGCCCCGCGGGTACGGGTGAACACCGTCTCCCCCGGCCTGGTGCGCACCGAGATGGCCCGCTTCGCCTGGGAGGGCGCCGAGCGTCGGATCGCGGACGGGCTGCCGCTCGGCAGGATCGGCGAGCCCGAGGACATCGCCGAGGCGGTGCACTGGCTGGTCTCGGACGCCGCGCGCTGGGTGACGGGCACGGACCTGCTCGTGGACGGCGGTACGCGGGTGCGGTCGGCGTCCGGATCAGCCGCCGGGTACGCCGTGCACGAGCAACTGCGGGCGGCGGGCACCGGATCCGCCGGCGGGGACCTGTCCCCTTGATCCCCGCGGGGGCACGCCTCTGCCCGGCCGGCCCCTCATCGTGTTTCGAGGGTGAGCTCGATGCCTCGGATCCTGAAGTGCCGGGACGGCCTGAACCCGGCGGCCCGCATCCCCTGTTCCGCTGCCGCATCGGCCCGCGCGGCGGCCCTGGCGGCGCCGGTCGACAGGTGCGTGCACGTCACGTGCCACACCCGGGGCGCCCGCTCCAGGCGGTGGGCGAGGGTGGCCGCGTCGGAGGGTTCGTTGTCCAGCGCGTCGGTTTGGGCCGCGCTGCGGGAGCGGCCGATGTCGGGGAAGTCCGCGACGGTGTTCTGGAAAGCGGTCGGGATCAGGCCGCACCGGGCGCCGGTGAACACGACCGTGTCGCCCGGCGCGCCGTGGTCGTGCAGGATCCGGACGGCGGCCGTGCTGTCCCACGTGCGGCTCTCCTCCAGGCGTATCGCCCGGTGGGCGAAGGCGAGGGGCGCGGCGACGGCCAGGACCAGCGCGGTACGGGCCGGCCGGGGCAGGGCGAGGAAACCCCCCGCGCACAGCAGTGCCAGGGCCGGCAGGCAGGCAGAAGAGCAGATAGCGGTACGCCAACACGGGCTGCATCGAGGCCGCCAGAGCGAGGCACACCGGCGGCACCACGAGCCACGGCACGCCAACAGCCCGTAGCAGAGAGGGAGTTGTTTGTCGCCGGACGACCAGCGCCGCCGTCAGGGCGATCAGGGCCGAGCTCTGGAGAAGCAAGCGCAGCCAGGGCAGCAGCGTGTCCTGGCCGGGGCTCAGGAGCCAGGAGAACAGAGCCGGCGCGGTTCCGATGGAGACGGGTGGCGCCTCGCCCACGGCGGAGTGCTGGGTGAGGCCGAGGAGCAGCAGAGGTGCCACGGCCAGCAGTCCGGCCGCCTGGGCCGTCACCACCCGCACGGTCGTGCGGCGCCCGGGACGGACCCACGCCACGGTCACCGCGTGCGCCGCGAGCAGCAGCAGCCCCATCACGTTGAACCAGCCGAGCACTGCCAGCAGCAGCGCGTACACGACCGGCCAGCGCCGGTCACCGTCGCGATCACCGCCGTCGCCGTCCTCGCGGACCACCTTGACCAGCGCTCCCGTGGCCAGGACGGCGACCGCCATCACGAAGGCGAACGACCTGGCCTCCTGCGCGTACCGGGAGGCCGTCGGCGCCACCGCGAGCGCCGCCCCCGCGCACACGCCGAGCCGGGGTCCGCCCAACAGCCGCCCCAGCCACACCATTCCCGCCACGGCGACGGCGACCGCCGTCGCCGAAGGGAGCCGCATGGTGAACGGGCTGACCGTGGCCACCTGCCCCACCATGTGCATCAGCACGTAGTGCAGACCGTGCACCGCGTCGACCCGCCCGAGCAGCGCGAACAGATCCGGCCATGACCGGTGCGCGACGTCCATGGTGACGATCTCGTCCGTCCATGGGGCCGGTCCCGCGGCGCCCCACACCCCCAGGACGAACGCGATCACCGGCATCGCCCAGCCGGCAACCCGCGAACGGGAAGGGGACGTCACGCTGTTCCCCCCTCACAAACTCTGGTCGGCCGAGCCCCAGCGTGCCCCGGATTACAGGGAGCGGGCCTCGGCCGTTCGGCCAGAGTTCAGCGGGCGGCGCCTACCACTTGCCGGGCGCGTAGTCCTTCAGGAAGACCCCGTACACGTCCTCGCCCGCCTCGCCGCGGACCACCGGGTCGTACACGCGGGCCGCGCCGTCGACCAGGTCGAGGGGGGCGTGGAAGCCCTCCTCGGCGAGGCGGAGCTTGTCGTAGTGCGGGCGCTCGTCGGTGATCCAGCCGGTGTCGACGGAGGTCATCAGGATGCGGTCCGTCTCGAACATCTCGGCGGCGCTGGTGCGCGTCACCATGTTCATCGCGGCCTTGGCGGCGTTGGTATTGGGGTGTCCCGCACCCTTGTAGCCGCGGTTGAACACCCCTTCCATCGCCGAGACGTTGACGACGTACGCACGGCCCGATGCGGCCTTGCCCGCGGCCTCGGCCATCGAGGCACGCAGCTTGCTGATGAGGATGAACGGCGCGGTGTAGTTGCACAGCTGGGTCTCGAGCAGCTCCACCGGGGAGATCTGCTCGATGGACTGCACCCAGGTGTTGGTGTCCACGACGTCGGGCACGAGTCCGCCCGCGTCGATGGCGGTGCCGTCGCGGTGCTTCTCGATGCTGGCGTGGCCGCCCACGAGCGCGAGGTCGGCGACCTGCTGCGCGTCCATGCCGGAGATCCCGGCGGGCAGGGCCTGGATGCCGTCCACCGCACCGGAGTTGAAGGCGCCGATGACCTGGTACGGGGGCAGCTCGCCGGCGGGCAGCGGTGCGCTCTCGCCGTCGACCAGGGCGGCGTAGGCGGAGGGCAGCCGGCGTACGGTCTGGGTGGCGTTGTTGATCAGGATGTCGAGCGGACCCTGCTCGGCGACCTGGTCGGCGAGCGAGACCGCCTGCGCCGGGTCGCGCAGGTCGATGCCGACGACCTCGAGACGGTGGATCCAGTCCGCGGAGTCGTCCATCGCCTTGAAGCGGCGGATGGCGTCCTTGGGGAAGCGTGTGGTGATCGTGGTGTGCGCGCCGTCGCGAAGCAGCCGCAGCGCGATGTACATGCCGATCTTCGCGCGGCCGCCGGTGAGCAGTGCGCGCTTGCCGGTCAGATCGGCGCGGGCGTCGCGCTTGGCGCGGTTCTCGGCGGCGCACTTCTGGCAGAGCTGGTGGTAGAACGCGTCGACCTCGACGTACCGCGTCTTGCAGACGTAGCAGGAACGCGGGCGCTGCAGTATGCCCGCGATCTCGCTGACCACGGACGAGCTGGGCAGCAGGCCCTGGGTCTCGTCGTCGATGCGCTCGGCGGAGCCGGTGGCCGTGGCGTGCGTGACCTTCCGGTCGTTCTCGGTCTTCGCGGCCCGGCGCTCCTGGCGGCGGCGCTGCTTCACGGTGCGGTAGATCCCGGCGGTGGCCCGGCGGACCGCGATCGCGTCGGGGTGGTCGACCTCGAGCTTGTCGAGCTCGTCGAGCACGGCGAGGCAGATGGCGAGCCGCTCCGGATCGATGCCGGGGCCGAAGTCCTGGCTGTCCGGGGTGTCAGTGGTCACGGTCATCGCCGCTGCTTCCTCGTACGGGTGGGGGCGCACCGGCGCCATGAAGATTCCAAAAGGGGGATTTTACGGAGTGGAGGCGTTGCTCTCCAAACCGCTTCCCTCTTCGCGAACCCACCGCATCCGCAAGGTCACTCCCAGTGACGTTTGCGTGTGACCCGGGCCGCCTCTCCGGCCGGCCTGTGCGTCAGACCCCGGCCACCGCTCCCAGCCCCCGGACTTCGTCGTGCAGGGCCTGCGCGAACAGCTCCAGGTCGGGCACCGCCCGCCCGTCCGCGACGAGTCCGTAGTGGACCCGCCCCCGGTACGTGGAGACGGCGACCGCGAGGGACTGGCCCTGGGCGAGCGGGGCGAAGGGGTACACCTCGGTGAGGGGGCAGCCGGCCAGGCGCAGGCCGAGGCTCGGCAGCGGGACGCTCGTGACGAGGATGTCGAAGAGCAGGCGCGCCGACTGGGCCACGAGCGGACCGCCGAGCCGGTGCCCCAGGGGCGGAACGTGGTCCGCGAGCAGGGCCACGGCCCCGGCACCGCGGTGCGCTCCGTCGTCCTTGCTGCGGTCCATGGCGCCGCGGACCGTGGCGAGGCGGGTCAGCGGGTCGGCCTCGTCGACGGGCAGGCGGATCAGATAGCCGGAGAGCCGGTTGCCCTGGGGCTGGTGCGCGCGGGGGCGGCGACGCGAGACCGGTATCAGGGCGCGCGGGCGCACTTCGTCGGCCGGCTCACCGCGCTCGGCCAGCCAGCGGCGCAGGGCTCCGGCGACGACGGCGATGAGGACGTCGTTGACCGTGCCGCCGGCCTTCTTGCGGATGCGGTGGATGTCGTCGAGGTCGAGCACCGCTCCGGCCGTGCGCCGGGTGCCGGTCGCCTCGGAGGTGAGGGCGCCCGAGGACCGTACGTCCCAGGTCGCGCGGGCGACCGAGGCACCGATGTCGAGGGCTTGGCCGAGGGCGCCGGCCTGGCGGCGCAGGGTCCGTGGCAGCGCTCCGGGCAGAGCGGCGAGCGCGCCGAGCAGACCGCGCCCCGGCTCTTCCGCGGGCGCGGATCGCGCGGGGCGCGGCACCACGGCCTGCGGGTCCATCACTCCCGCGGCAAGGGTCAGCGCGCGCAGGCCGTCGGCGAGCGCGTGGTGGAACTTGAAGAGCACCGCGAAGGACCTGCCGTCCGCTCCCGGCAGGACATGGGCCTCCCACGGCGGGCGCGAGCGGTCCAGGGGGCGCTCCATGAGCGTGCCGGCCGCCGCGTGGAAATCGCCGGTCCCGGGCGCCAGTTGTACGTGGTGGACGGGGTCGAATTCGGGGGCGGCTTCGCGCACCGCTCCTGCGGCGCCGAACCACACGTCCCGGATCCGCATCCGCAGTCCGGGCACCTGGGGTGCACGGGCCGTGAGGAGCTCGGCCGCGTGCTGGGCCGCCGAGGAGGAGTCGCAGGTGAAGACGCCCAAGGCGCCCAGATGCATGGGGTGTTCGGGTGATTCGATGTTCCAGAAGGCCAGGTCGAGGGGGGCGAGCGGATCGGTGAGGGTAGCCATGCCCAGCTCTCGCGTCGACAACGGGAGCCAGCAGTCAACAGCTTGTTGACGACTACGGTCAAGCACGTCCGGAATACGGAACGTTACGAGCGCATCAATTCTCGCACCATCGCTCACCCGTCCCACAGGAACCACGGCCCGCCCCTCGCGTACGTCAGGGGCGGGCCATGGCTCGGCTCGGACACTCAGCTCAGGCGCACTGGGCGCCTCCCGGCGCCGACGCGTCGCGGATCAGCGCTTCGTGCGCCGCCTTGATCCGCTGCTCGTCCGCCTTCATCACTCTGCGGTCATAGGTGAGCAGCCCGTTCAACTCACCCTCCACATCGGTGATCTGGGTGTACACGGCCCCGTTGCTGCCCTGACAGGCCAGCGTCCGCACCTTGTCGAGCAGCCCGAGGTACTCGTCCGTGTACTTCGCCCGGTCCACCCCCACGTAGGTGTGGCGGACCGGCCAGGCATGACCGGGGACAGCGAGCCCGAGGCCGCCGTACTCGCCGCTGACCAGCGCCCGCTTGCCGTCCGGCGCCGGAAGCAGCGGGCTCGGATAGCCGTGGGCGTCGGCGATGTCACCGTTGCCGCCGTCCACCGCGCCGCAGCAGTTGAGCCCGCTCATGTTATTTACCAGCCGACTCGGGTCCCAGGACTTGGCCTGATCGGCGATACGCGCCTGGTCGTACTGGCCCCAGCCCTCGTTGAAGGTGACCCACATGATCACCGACGGGCTGGAGACATGCTGGTCGATCATCTTCTTCATCTCGTGCTCGTACTGCGCCCGCGAGGCCGCGTCCGGCGTGCGGCCCGCCGTCATGGACGGCATGTCCTGCCAGACGAGCAGCCCCATCCTGTCCGCGTGGTGGAACCAGCGGTCCGGTTCGACCTTGATGTGCTTGCGCACCGAGTTGAAGCCGAGGTCCTTGTGCTTCTTCAGGTCGTACGCGAGTGCCTCGTCGCTCGGCGCGGTGTGGAGGCCGTCGGGCCAGAAGCCCTGGTCGAGGGTGGCCATGGAGAAGACCGGCTTGCCGTTGAGCAGCATCCGGGGTGTCCCGTCGACCGATTTCACCTCGATCGACCGCATGCCGAAGTAGCTCGTCACGCGGTCGCCGCCGACGGTGACCTTGAGGTCGTAGAGGTGCGGGTCGTCGGGTGACCACAAGTGCGGGTCGGGCACGGGGACATGGACGGTGCTGCCGGACTTGCCGCCGGCCCGTCCGACCTCGCGCTTCCCGTCGTACGCGACCGCGGTGACGGGCACTCCGTCGCGTACGCCCTGGATGTCCACGGCGAGGCGCTCACCGGCCACGTCGGGGATCAGCTTGAGCCCCTGGGCGTGG
Organism: Streptomyces sp. N35; assembly: GCF_016464295.1. Lineage (NCBI taxonomy): Bacteria > Bacillati > Actinomycetota > Actinomycetes > Kitasatosporales > Streptomycetaceae > Streptomyces > Streptomyces sp. N35. Next base: position 41,342 of record NZ_JAEIMH010000003.1, read on the forward strand.
TCCGCGGCCACCGGCTCCAGCCAGACCGTCTGCCAGATGCCGGACGAGGAGGTGTACCAGATGCCGGACGGGTCGAGGCGCTGCTTGCCCAGGGGCGGGTTCTCGCCGCCGGTGGCGTCGGTCGGGTCGTGGACACCGACGATCAGCTCCTGGGTGCTGCCGGGCTTGAGCGCATCGGTGATGTCCGCGCCGAACCGGTCGTAGCCGCCCTTGTGTTCGGTGACCTTCTTGCCGTTGACGTACACCACGGACTGCCAGTCGACCGCGTCGAAGTTCAGCTTGATGCGCTGACCTTTGTCGGACCAGTTCTTCGGCACGGTGAAGGTGCGGCGGTACCACATGCGGTCCTCGTGCCGCTCGATGCCCGAGAGCTTCGACTCCACGGGGTACGGGACGAGGATGCGCTCAGCGAGACGCTTGCCGAACGGCGGCTGTTCCCCGGCCGTGGCGCCGGCGAACTCCCAGGTGCCGTTGAGGTTCTGCCAGTTCGGGCGCTTGAGCTGGGGGCGGGGGTACTCGCGCCAGGCGTTTGAGGGGCGGACGTCCTCGCCCCACCGGGTGGTCAGCTGGTACTCGGAGTCGTTGGTGCCGCCGCTCCAGAAGGCGCCGACGGCCTTGCCGTCCTTGGCGGTCAGGCCGCCTTCGCCGTCGTAGCGGACGTCGACCTGGCCGCCCTGGCCGACGACGGGTTCGTCGAGGGCGATCAGAAGCTTGCGCGGGTCGGCGGGGTCCACGGTGGCGGTGCCGAGCGGCCATGGGGCGCCGCCGATCACGGCGTCGAGGTGCTCGGTGAAGTCCGCGGGCGGGGCGGCCAGTTCCTGGATGAAGTCCAGGCGCAGCATGCGGCCGGAGGCGAGGACGGATCCGCCGTACGCACCGTCGTAGTCGAAGCCGTCGGGGAGCCGGAAGGCCGACTGCGGGATCGGCTCCTTGGGCTGACCGGGCTGGATCCAGTTGACGTGCAGGTTGGAGCCGCCGTAGTGCTCGAAGTACTCGACCTTGAAGTCGTACGCGGTGCCGGCGGTCAACTCGACGGCCTGGGAGGTCTGTTCCTTGTCCCAGTCGTCGACCCAGTGGTCGATCGCGAGTTCGCCGTCGATCCAGAGCCGGAAGCCGTTGTCACCGATCACGGTGAAGGTGTGGACTCCGGTGCGCTCGGGGACGAGCTTGCCGGTCCAGCGCACGCTCACGTCGTCGGAGCGGCCGGTCGCCGCGGTGAGGCGCGATTCGAGGTTGTCGAAGTCGAGGTTCGGGTCGAACCCGGTGGTCCTGAGCTCCGCGAAGTCGAAGGCTCCGGGGGCGGATTGCGTGTAGTACTCGCCCTTGAGACCGGGCGGCTCGGCGGGGTCCTCGGCGGCCTGCGCGGCGGGGAGCGCGGTCATCCCCGCGAGTCCCAGCAAGACAGCGAGCAGTAACGCCAGTCGTCTTCTCACTCGCACTTGATCCTCCATCTCGAGCGGTTCGTGAGGAAGGGTGGCGGGTCGTCGGATGAGTCTGTACAACGTTGGAAGGAACGGCAGTTGGCATGACAGCACGGCACCGACCGGCTGTCCAGGGTCATGACAAAAGGCCAGTACACGCGCCTGTACATCGATGCAACGGCAAGAAGTGCGTTGTCGCAGGCAGCGGCCAGGGGCGCCCGCCCCGGAGGGGAATCACGTGAGGGTGAGCCTCAAGGACGTCGCGGAACGCGCCGGCGTCTCGATCAAGACCGTCTCGAACGTCGTGAACAACTACCAGCACGTCACACCGGCGATGCGCGAGAAGGTCCAGCGCGCCATCGACGAACTGGGCTACCGTCCCAACCTGACCGCCCGCCACCTGCGCAAAGGCCGTACCGGCATCATCGCGCTCGCCGTGCCCGAGCTGGGCAACCCGTACTTCGCCGAGCTGGCCGGCGCCGTGATCGACGCGGCCGCCGAGCACGACTACACCGTGCTGCTCGACCACACCCGGGGCGATCGCGAACAGGAGATCCTCGTCAGCCAGGGCTTCCGCGCCCGCGTCATCGACGGCCTGATCCTCAGCCCGCTCGAGCTCGAGGCCGACGATCTGCGCGCCCGTACCGACGACGTCCCGCTGGTGCTGCTCGGCGAGCGCGAGTACGACCTGCCGTACGACCACATCGCGATCGACAACGTGGCGGCGGCGCGTGCGGCGGTACGGCATCTCCTCGGCCTGGGACGTACCCGGATCGCCTTCCTCGGCGCCCGCACCGACACCGCCAACCGGCCTGCCCACCTGCGCCTGCAGGGCTGGCGCGAGGAGTTGACCGCCGCGGGTCAGGCAGCGCCCGACGGCCTGGTCGGACCGGTCGGCGGCTGGGACCGCGCCGACGGAGCGGTGGCCATGGCGCGGATGCTGGACGCGGGGATGCGGCCCGACGCGGTGTTCGCGTACAACGACCTCGTCGCCATCGGAGCCATGCGGGTGCTGCACGAACGCGGGCTGCGGGTGCCCTGGGACGTGGCGGTGGTGGGCTTCGACGACATCGTCGAGGGCCGCTTCGGGGCGGTCACGCTGACCACCGTCGCACCCGACAAGCACGCCATCGCGCGCCTGGCCGTCGAGTCCGTGATCAGCCGTCTGAGCGGCGCCGCGGCGGCCAACGGGGAGCCGCAGGGGCGTGAACTCACCGCCGAATTCCGGCTGATGGAACGCGAGAGCACGCTGGGGCGCCGATGAGCCGGTCATCGAACGGGCGTCGAAGGGCGCTCGCGCGAAGGGTTTACAGCCTCCTTCCAACGATGTAAACAATCCTCGGAACCACTCGGCGCACCCCGTCCACCACCGGCCGGGGCACGCCGAACCATCCGCACCGGACCGCGAGTTGACCGCACCAGCCGATCTCCCACGCGAGCCTGAGCGCCGCGGGGCCGCGCCGTAATGGGGACTCCATGAAGCCGACCGTTCGTCTGCGCCGTAAGACCACTCACACCCTGCTCACCGCCGGACTCTGCCTGAGCCTGGCTCTCGCCGCAGGCTGCGCCAAGTCCGAGGACGACCCGTCCGACGCCAAGGACACCGGCCAGGACAGCAACGCAGGACAGGAAGTCGCCGAGCCCTCCGGCGACCAGAAGAAGTGCGACATCGAGACCTTCGGCGGCAAGAAGCTGGACCTGAAGGGCGCCACGGTCGGCTTCTCGCAGTCCGAGAAGGAGGCCAACCCGTTCCGTATCGCGGAGACGGCCTCCATCAAGGCGGAGGCGAAGGAGCGTGGGATCAAGCTGCTCACGGCCAACGCCCAGTCGCAGTTCTCCAAGCAGATCAGCGATGTCCAGGACCTGATCACCAAGGGCGCGGACGTCCTGGTGATCGCGCCTCTCAACTCCGACGGCTGGGGCCCGGTCCTGCGGACCGCCGCACAGAAGAAGATCCCGATCGTCACCATCGACCGGAAGATCAACGCGACGGCCTGCAAGGACTACGTCGCCTTCATCGGCTCCGACTTCGTCGAGCAGGGCAGGCGCGCCGCCGACCAGATGATCGAGGCGACCGGCGGCAAGGGCGAGGTGGCGATCCTGCTCGGCGCGCCCGGCAACAACGTGACGACCGAGCGCACCAAGGGCTTCAAGGACCGCATCGCCGAGAAGGCCCCCGACCTCGAGGTGGTGTTCGAGCAGACCGGCGAGTTCGCCCGCGAGAAGGGCCAGCAGGTCACCGAGCAGCTGATCCAGTCCAACCCGGACATCACCGGGATCTACGCCGAGAACGACGAGATGGGTCTGGGTGCCGTGAACGCGCTCAAGAGCGCCGGCAAGAAGGCCGGCGACGTCCAGATCGTGACGATCGACGGCACCCGCAACGCGGTGCAGGGCATCGTCGACGGCTGGATCTACGGGGTGGTCGAGTCCAACCCGCGCTTCGGGCCGCTCGCGTTCCAGACGCTCGACGGCTTCACCAAGGGTGAAGAGGTCGGACAGGACATCGTTATCAAGGACACCGAGTACTCCGAGGAGAACGCCAAGTCCGAGCTCGGCAAGGCGTACTGACGATGAGCGAACCCGCCCTGTCCGTTCGGGGCGTCACCAAGCGGTTCCCCGGGGCGCTGGCCCTCGACGGGGTGGACTTCGCCGCGTATCCCGGCGAGGTGCACGCCCTGATCGGCGAGAACGGGGCCGGCAAGTCCACGCTGATCAAGGTCTTCACCGGCGTCTACCACCCGGATGAGGGAGAAGTCCGCTACCAGGGCGAGCCGGTGGACTTCGGCACGCCCCTGGAGGCCCAGCACGCGGGGATCTCCACGATCTACCAGGAGGTCAATCTCGTCCCCCTGATGAGCGTGGCCCGCAACCTGTTCCTCGGCCGCGAACCCCGCAACCGCCTCGGCCTGATCGACTTCCGGCGGATGCACCGGGAAGCCGACGAGGCGCTGCGCGACCTCGGTGTCCGCGTCGACGTCACACGCGCCTTGCGTACGCTCGGTGTCGGCGCCCAGCAGATGGTGGCCCTGGCCCGTGCGGTCCAGGTGGACGCGCGGGTCGTGGTGATGGACGAGCCGACCTCGTCGCTCGAACCGCGCGAAGTGCAGACCTTGTTCCGGGTGATCCGGATGCTGCGCGACCGCGGTATCGCGGTGATCTATGTCAGCCATCGCCTCGAGGAGCTGTACGAGGTGTGCGACACCGTCACGGTGCTCCGCGACGGAAAGCTGGTGCACACGGGCCCGATCGCCGAGCTCGACCGGCTGCGGCTCGTCTCGCTGATGCTGGGCCGGGCGATGGGTGAGGTGCGGAGCGAGGGGCTCACCAAGTTCAGCGGCGAGCACGAAGCGGGCGGTGAACCGGTCCTCAGCGCACGGGGGTTGAGGATCCGGCACACCCTCCACGACGTCTCCCTCGCCATCCGCCCCGGCGAGGTCGTGGGTCTCGGCGGGCTGCTCGGCTCGGGCCGCAGCGAGACCGCGAAGGCCGTGGCCGGTGCGCTGCCGCCGGACGAGGGCGAGGTCCTCGTGGCGGGTTCCCGGATCCGTACGGGATCGACGCCTGCCGCCATCCGCGCGGGCATCAGCCTGCTGCCCGAGGACCGCAAGGCCGAGGGGATCGTGCCGGGTCTGTCGGTCCGCGAGAACATCGCCCTTGCCGCGCTGCCGGGCCTGTCCCGCTTCGGTCTGGTCGACGAGGAGCGTGTGGACCGGATCGTCGACACGTTCATGAAGCGCCTGCGGATCAAGGCCTCCGGTCCGCACCAGAAGGTCGGCGAGCTGTCGGGCGGCAACCAGCAGAAAGTGCTGCTCGCGCGCTGGCTGGCCATGCAGCCCAAGGTGCTGCTGCTCGACGAGCCGACCCGCGGTATCGACGTGGGCGCGAAGGCCGAAGTCCAGAAGCTGATCGACGAGTTGGCGAAGGACGGGCTCGGAGTGCTGCTGATCTCCTCCGACACGGAGGAGCTGATCGAGGGCTCGGACCGGGTGGTGGTCCTCAAGGACGGCGCCGTGGTCGCCGAGCTGACGGGCGACGAAGTGACCGAGGAACGGCTGCTCACGGCGATCGCCGCGCAGCCCCAGGACCCGGAGGGCGGTCGGCGATGACCCAACTGGCCCTGCGCGGCGCGTCGTTGGACCGCGCCCGCATGATGCGTCTGCTGCAGGACTACGGCGTGTACGTGGGCGTCGTCGCTCTGCTGCTCGCCAACATCGCCCTCACCCCGCACTTCGTCTCGGCCGAGAACTTCCGTACCCAGGCCGTCCAAGTAGCCCCCGTCCTGATCGTCGCGCTCGGTATGGCGCTCGCGATCGGCAGCGAGGGCGTGGACCTGTCGGTGGGGTCCGTGATGGCCCTGTCCACCTCACTGGTCGCGCTCTATCTGGGCTACGGGCCCGCCATCGCGATCCTGGTCGCGGTGATCGGCGGCATGGTGGTGGGTCTCGCGAACGGCTCACTGATCGCCTTCATCGGGGTCCAGCCCATCGTCGCCACCCTGGCGTTGATGGTGGCGTGCCGGGGCTTGGCGAATGTCTTCCTGCCGCAGCTCAAGGACGTGCGCGACCCCACGATGGCCTCGCTCGGCAGCGGCAGCGTCCTGGGCATCCCGTATCTCGTCCTGATCGCCGTCGCGCTCGCGCTGCTCGTCGCGTTCACCGTCCGCCGCACCACCTTCGGCCGCCAGCTGCTGGCCATCGGCGACAGCCGGCCCGCGGCGAAGCTCGCGGGGCTCCCGGTCCGCAGGGTGCTGATCATCGTGTACGTGGTGTCGGGCGCCCTCGCCGCCATCGCCGGTGTGCTCGCGACGGCCCGGCTCACCGCCAGCGATCCGACCTCGCTGGGCAATCTGATGGAGCTGTCCGCGATCACGGCCGTGGTCGTCGGCGGCACATCGCTGAGCGGCGGCCGGGTACGGATCGGCGGGACCGTGGCCGGTGCGGTGCTGATCCAGCTTCTGACCGCCACCCTCATCAAGCACGATCTGCCGCCGTCCTGGACGCAGATCGCCCAGGCCGTAGTGATCATCGCTGCCGTCTACGCGGCGCGGGAGCGGGGAAGGCGATGAGTACGCAGATGAAGAGCCCCGTGGTGGACGCCTCCCTGCCGGCAAAGGAGCCGCTCGGCGCGAGCCGCGGCGAACGCCTCACGGCGCTGGCCCAGCAGCACGGCGCCCTGGTCGCACTGCTGCTCACCGTCGTGATCGCCTCGCTGAGTTTCGAGTCCTTCCCGACCTCCGACAACCTCGGCAATGTGGCCGTCGGTTCGGCCTTCCTCGCGATCATCGCCCTCGGTATGACCTTCGTGATCGTCACGGGCGGCATCGACCTCTCGGTGGGGTCGACGTTCGCGCTCGGCGGGGTCCTGGCCGCGTGGGGTTCGCAGTACGGCACGCTGGTCGCCCTGCTCCTTCCGCTGACCGTCTGCGGGCTGATCGGCCTGATCAACGGAGTGCTGATCGCGAAGGCACGGCTCGCCCCGTTCATCGTGACCCTCGCGGCGATGCTGCTGGCCCGCGGCGTCCTGCTGAACATCACCGACGAGGGCTCCACCACCTACCTCGTCGAGGAGAAGTCGTTCCTCGCGACACTCGGCGAGGAGAGCCTCCTGGGCGTGCGTCTCCTCGTGTGGATCACGGCCGTCCTGTTCGTGGCCGGCGCGCTCGTGCTCCGCCGCAGCCGCTTCGGCCAGTACGTGTACGCGGTCGGCGGAAACGAGGACGCGGCCTCCCTGATGGGCGCCCCCGTGGCCCGTACGAAGATCGCCGTCTACACCCTGTCCGGCTTGTGCGCCGGACTGGCGGGCGCGCTCAACGCGGCGTATCTGATGTCCGGTGTGACGATCCTCGGCGTCGGCATGGAACTCGACGCGATCGCGGCGGTGGTGATCGGCGGCACGCTGCTCACCGGCGGTTTCGGCTTCATCAGCGGAACCCTCGCCGGTGTACTGCTGCTCCAGGTGATCAAGAACATCATCAACCAGATCGGCTCCCTGGACTCCTCCTACCAGCAGGTGGTCAGCGGTGCGTTCCTCGCGGTCGTCGTGGTCGCGCAGACATGGCTGGGGCGGCGCCGACGGATGCTGTGAGCCGGGGGACGCCGGGCTGTGAGCCGGGGGACGCGAGCTGTGTGCCGGGTGACACGGGCTCTGCGCACGGCTCACCACCTGGTCGACCGAGAGGTCCGTGGCCGGCAACTGCGCATGCCGGCGCGTCGCAGCGAGTCCCGTGAGGGCCGAAGCCCCGTACGGGAAGCGGCTATTCGACCCGCTGGCCCTTGCCCAGGGCGATCACCCCGCCCTTGGAGACCGTGTAGAGCTCCTGGTCCCGCTCGGGGTTGACGCCGATGGTCGCGCCGGGCGGGACGTCCACGTTCTTGTCCAGTACGGCGCCCCGTACGACCGCGCCGCGCCCCACCCGTACGTTGTCGTGCAGCACCGAACCCTGCACGACCGCACCGGCCTCCACCACCACGCCCGGGGAGAGCACCGAGCCGGTGACCTGGCCGCTGATCACACAGCCGGGGCTGACGATGGACTCCCCCGCGATCCCGCCGGCCACGAACTTGGCGGGCGGCAGCTGGCCGGGGTGGGTGTAGATGGGCCAGCGGCGGTTGTAGAGGTTGAAGACCGGGTGGTCCGAAATCAGGTCCATATGGGCTTCGTAGTACGCGTCGAGGGTGCCGACGTCGCGCCAGTAGCCGTGGTCGCGGCCGGTCTCGCCGGGGACGTGGTTGTCGTCGAAGTCGTAGAGCTGGGCGACCCCGCGGTCGGTGAGCATGGGCAGGATCGAGCCGCCCATGTCGTGCTTGGACCGGGGATCCTCGGCGTCCTTCTGCAGGGCGTCGACGAGCGTCTTGGTGGTGAACAGGTAGTTGCCCATGGAGGCGAAGACCTCGTTGGGGCTGCCGGGCAGACCGGGCGGGTCCGAGGGCTTCTCCAGGAACTGGTCGACGCGAGTGCGGTCCTTGGCCGGGGTGATGATGCCGAAGGACGAGGCCTCGGCGCGCGGCACCCGTATGCCCGCGACCGTGACGCCGGCCCCGGACTCGATGTGCTGGTTGAGCATCTGGCGCGGGTCCATGCGGTACACGTGGTCGGCGCCGAACACCGCGATGTAGTCCGGCTGTTCGTCATGGACGAGGTTGAGGGACTGCAGGATGGCGTCCGCGCTGCCGGAGAACCAGCGCGGGCCGAGGCGCTGCTGGGCCGGCACGGGAGTGACGTAGTTGCCGAGCAGGCTGGACATCCGCCAGGTCGTCGTCACATGCCGGTCCAGGGAGTGCGACTTGTACTGGGTCAGCACGCAGATCCTGAGGATGTCCCCGTTCACGAGGTTGGACAGCACGAAGTCGACGAGGCGGTACATGCCTCCGAAGGTGACCGCCGGTTTCGCACGGTCGGCCGTCAGCGGCATCAGCCGCTTGCCCTCCCCACCTGCCAGGACTATTCCGAGCACCGAAGGTCCGCCACGCATCGCCGCCCCCAAGTTCGCCGACTTCACTGCCTCGTACGACCGTGCAGTACCGCCTCGTACAACTCCGCCGTCCGTCGCGCCACCGCGTCCCAGCCGAATTCGCCGACGGCCCGCTGCCGTCCGGCCGCGCCCATCCGGGCCGCGAGCCCGGTGTCCCGTACGAGGCCGTTGAGCGCGAAGCCGAGCGCGTACTCGAATCCGGCCGTGTCCTTCTCGTCGTACGGCACGAGCAGCCCGGTGTCCTCCGTGACCACCTCGGGTATCCCGCCGACCTTCGAGGCCACCACGGGCGTCGCGCAGGCCATCGCCTCCAGGTTGACGATGCCGAGCGGCTCGTACACCGAGGGGCAGGCGAACACGGCCGCGTGCGTGAGGAGATGGATGACCTCGGGCCGCGGCAGCATCTCCGGGATCCAGTGCACGCCTGAGCGGGTGCCCCTGAGCTCTTCGAAGAGGGCGCGGAACTCGCGGTCGATCTCGGGGGTGTCCGGGGCGCCCGCGCACAGGACCAGCTGGATGTCGGGGTCCAACTGCCTTGCTGCGCGCAGCAGATGGGGCACGCCCTTTTGGCGGGTGATCCGGCCGACGAACAGGACGTACGGCCTTGCGGGGTCGATCCCGTGCCGCAGCAGCGCGTCGGGCGAGGGGGCGGGGCGGTACAGGGCGGTGTCGATGCCGTTGTGGACGACGTGCACACGGTCCGGGTCGATCGCCGGATAGCTCTCCAGGATGTCGGTCCGCATCCCGTGCGACACGGCGATCACCGCGTCGGCCGTCTCGATCGCGGTCCGCTCGGCCCAGCACGACAACGCGTAGCCGCCGCCGAGCTGTTCGGCCTTCCACGGGCGCAGGGGCTCCAGGGAGTGCGAGGTCATCACGTGCGGGATGCCGTACAGCAGCTTGGCCAGGTGTCCGGCGAGGTTGGCGTACCAGGTGTGGGAGTGCACGAGGTCGCGGTCGGCGACGGCGGCGGCCATCGACAGATCGACGGAGAAGGTCCGTAACGCGTCGTTGGCGTCGGTGAGCTCCGGCCAGGCGGCGTGCCGCGTGACGCCGGGCTCGCGCCCCTCTCCCCAGCAGTGCACCCGGACATCGGCCAGAGCCCGTAACTCCCGCGCGAGGAACTCCACATGGACCCCGGCGCCGCCGTACACGTCCGGTGGATACTCACGGCTGAGCAGTCCGACCTTCACCCTCAGCCCTCCGGCTCCTGCGACGGCGGTCCCTCGTACGGCGATGGCGCCTCCTCATGGTCACCCACTTCGGCGGGTTGCGGAAGGGCCCGGTGGCGTACGGAAACAACAGTCGCCGCAGACGCCCCCGCCGGGGATCCGGTAGTAGAGGCAGCAGCTGCGGCGGCGGAAGGCCGCCCCGGCGAAGGTTCCCGTGCCGCTCAGGCGGGGGTCCTCGAAGAGGACTTCGGTCAGGGCGCGGGCGCGCTCGGCGGCGTGCGGACGTCCCGTGCGGTGGGCCCAGCGGTGGAGCTCGCGGGCCGCGCCGGCCAGGGCGGAGCCCGCGTTCCCCCACAACAGGGCCTCGGAGACACGGAATTCGGCGCGCACGGCCGTGGCCAGCGGGGACAGATACTGGTCGAGGACGGTCGCGGCGAGGTGGGTGGCGGGGCGGGATGCGACGCCGGGACGGGCGGCGCCGGCGCCGGCACAGTGCGTTCCGGTGAGGGTGAGGTCGTCGGGGGCAGAGGCGTCGGGGTCCCAGTGCAGCCGTGCCGGGTCCAGGTCCGGGAAGCGGCCGTGCAGCGCGGCCGAGCCGAGCGCGATGGACCACAGGCGAGCGGCCAGGCCGAGTTGGGCGATGGACACGGCGATACGGGGCTCCTGTGCGCCGATCGCCGACGCCACCTTGCCGACGCGGAAGGCAAGCGGGTCGCGCCGGCCCGCAAAGAGCGCGGCGAACGTGCCGCCCTCGCGATCCGCACCATCTGTGCGCAGAGGGAAGAAGCCGCCGACAGAGGCGACCAGGCTGAGGTCGGCGGGGGTCAGGGGCTCGGGCATGGCGTTCATGCTCGCAGCGCGGGCCGGGCGCTCGCAGAGCGGGTAGGACGCCCGCACGGTGGGACGCGTTCACAGAGCGGGGTGCGGTCGCAGCCGTACGCCGCCGTACGTCACTCACAGGTGGGGTTCCTCCACCGTCCCCGGTGTGGCGGCCCGGCGCGCTCCCCACCATGACGCCATGACCACGCACCGACATGACTCCACGGCACCCCACCGCCACGGCCGCCGCGCCTTCCTCGGGCTCGGTGTGGCCGCCGTCCCCCTGGCCGCGCAGCTGCCCGCCCCGCGCCCGGCGGACCGGGCGCGCGTCCCCCGTACCGCGGCACAGGCGCTGCGCCGGCTCCGTACCGGCAACGCGCGTTATGCCGAATCCCACGCACGCCACCCCCACGAGGGCCGGAGCCGGCGGCGGTCGGTGGCGGTCGCCCAGCATCCGTTCGCCGTCGTACTCGGCTGCATCGATTCACGGGTCCCTCCCGAGCTGGTCTTCGACCAGGGACTCGGGGACCTGCTGGTGATCCGGACGGCCGGGCACGTCCTGGACGAGGCGGTGCTCGGCAGTGTGCAGTACGGCGTTGCGGAACTCGGCGTACCTCTTGTGGTCATCCTCGGGCATGAGCGCTGCGGCGCGGTGAGCGCGGCGGTCGCACAGGTACGCGACGGTGGACAGGTCTCCGGACATCTCGCGCCGGTGGTGGACGCGATCGCGCCGGCCGCACGGGCGACCCGCTTCGGGCCGGGTGACTGGGTCGACAACGCGGTGAAGGCGCATGTCGACCGGGTGGTCGCCCAGGTCGGGGCCGATCCGGCGCTCGGTCCCGCCGTGGTCGTGGGGGCGCGTTTCGACCTCGACAGCGGCCGGGTGCGCTTCCGGCGGACCTGACACGGCAGCCGCGAGCGCCCCACGGAGCACTCCCCTCGCAGGTCACCGGAGCCCACCCAGGGGACTACACATAGTTCCGCGTACTCCAACGGCAGTACCTCCGAATGCGTGCTCAGGGACGACGACCGGGCGGAATGAAAGCGTCATCGTGGGTGTTATGAAATGCGACCGCTTGCCGCACGAGAACGCCCGGAGGGACACATGAGTGCCCTCGCGTTGTCCGTGCTCCTGTCGTTCGTCTCCGCCGTCGCCTATGCCGGTGGAGCGATCGTCCAGGAGCGCGTCGCCACGACCGGACGCAGCCACTCGTACGCCCCGCTGCGCAGCACGGGTTGGTGGCTCGCGGTCATCCTCAACGGCCTCGGCGGACTGCTGCACGTGGTCGCCCTCGCCTACGGCCCGCTGAGCGTCGTCCAGCCGCTCGGCGCGCTGACCATCGTCTTCGCTCTGCCGATGGCCGCGCTGTTCGTCGGCCGCAAGGCCGGTTCGACCGCCTGGCGCGGGGCGATCATGGCCACCGTCGGTCTCGCGGGCATGCTGGCCCTCACCGGCTCCAGCGACTCGCACGCCATGGACGGCACCGAGCAACTGCTCGTCGCGGTGACCACGCTCAGTGCGCTGGCCGCACTGGCGGTGGCCGCCCACGCGGTGCACCGGCACCCCGTGATCCGCAGCGTGCTGCTCGCGGTCGCCTCCGGTATCTCCTTCGGTATGGCCTCGGTGTTCACCAAGAACGTCACGGTGGACTTCACACCGGGCAGCGTCATGCACGAGCTGCCCGGGCTGATCATGATCGCGGTGCTCGCGGTCGGCGGTCTGCTCCTGTCGCAGGCCTCGTACCGCGGCGCGGGCCTCGCGGCGCCGCTCGCGGTGCTCACGGTCGTGAACCCGGTGGTCGCGGCGGCGGTCGGTCTGACGCTGTTCGGCGAGTCCTTCCGGTACGGCCTGACGGGCACGCTGCTCGCCCTCGGCTGCGGTGTGGTGGCGGCCGGCGGACTGATCCTGCTGACCACCGAGCGCATCGGCCAGGCCTCGTCCACGACGCAGATCGTGGCCTCGTCGGACGATGTCGCCCCGGAGCCCGTCGCGGAGTTCGCGGACGGCCTCGGCGACGATCTCGCCGCGGCCGACCTGCTCGTCCCCGAGAACGTCCTGGTGCCGGACACCGTCCAGGTACCCGAGACCGTGCACGTGTCCGACATCGTCCAGGTGCCGGACTCCCCCGCCTCGCTCTCGGCCGAAGAGGTCGTACGGTCCATCGCCGCCGAGGACGAGAACGGCGCCGCGTCCGAGCGCCGGAGCGTACGCGCACTGCCCGGCATCCCCGGTCAGCCGCCCGCGGCCGTGTACGACGCGCAGGACCACGGCCACGACGACGTGGCCCGCCGGCACGACGGACCCTGCGACCGCATGATCAGATCTTGACGGACCGCATGATCAGATCTTGACGCCGCCCGCGCGCAGATAGCCCAGCGGGTCGACATCGCTGCCGTATTCGGGCCCCGTCCGCACTTCGAAGTGCAGATGGGGCCCGGTGCTGTTCCCGGTGGAACCGGAGCGGGCTATGCGCTGCCCCGCGTTCACGGTCTGGCCCTGCTTGACGACCAGCGCGGACAGGTGCGCGTACTGCGTGTACCGCCCGTCCTCGTGCCGTATCACCACCTGGTAGCCGTACGCGCCGCCCCAGCCGGCCGTGACCACCTTGCCGCGGGCCACCGCCTGGACCGAGGTCCCGGTGGGCACGGGGAAGTCGACGCCGGTGTGATAGCCGCTCGACCAGGAGCCGCCGGCCGCGCGGTACGGGGTGCTGGGGCCGGCGGCCACGGGTGCGGTGCGGCGCGGTGACGTGCTCTGGCCGCTGGGCTTGTTGTCCGCCGGCTTCGCGTCGGACTTCGCGGGTTCGGTCTTCTTCGCGGGCTGCTCGGCCTTCTTCGCGGGCTGCTCGGTCCTCTTCTTCCCCGGCTGCTCGGCCTTCTTCTTCGGCGGTTCGGTCTTCTGCCCGGGCCGCTCGGCTTCGTCCGGCGAGGCTTTCGGAGGCCGCGTGGAAATCCGGTCCGCCTGTGCGTCGAGGTTCAGCCGCTGCCCCGGCAGGATCAGATCCGGATCCGCGCCGACGACCTTGCGGTTCGCCTCGTACAACTGCCGCCAGCCGCCCCGCACTTCGCGCTCCTGGGCGATGGCGGAGAGACTGTCCCCTGTCATGACCGTGTACATCTCGGTGCGCCCGGCCTTGGACTGGGGCGTGGTCTCGGGCTTGGTGTCCGCCTGGTCGGCGGATCTCTTCTGCGGGGCGCTCTCGCGCGGCGCCGTCTTCTGAGGCGCCGTCTTCCCAGGCGCCGCGGCCTGCGCGGGCTCGATGTCCGGGGACTCTCCGCCGCGGGTGAGACCGGCACGGACCGAGCAGACCGGCCAGGCACGCGGGCCCTGCCCCTTGAGCACTTTCTCCGCGATGGCGATCTGCTGGTCCTTGGTGGCGAGATCGGCGCGTGGCGCATAGCGCGTGCCGCCGTACGCCTCCCAGGTGGACTGCTTGAACTGCAGCCCGCCGTAATAGCCGTTGCCGGTGTTGATCGCCCAGTTGCCGCTCGACTCGCACGCGGCGACCTTGTTCCAGGTGCCCACGTCGGCGGCGTGCGCGGTGCCGCTGCCGATCAGCGGCAGGGCCATCGAGGCGCCGCCGACCGTGACGGTCAGCGAGGCGCGGTTGATCCTCGTGGGCTGGTGACGGCGATGACGGCCCGGCATGGTCTCCCCCAAACGACACGCGTCAAGGCCCGCAAACGTAATGGTGCCGAACAGGCCATGACAAGAGGGTCTTCAGCCGCCTCACCGATAAGTACGGCCACGGCGACAAGTACGGCCACGCCGACAAGTACGCCGCCAACCGCCCCAGTTGATCAACCGCGCCCGAATACCCCTCAGCCGTCCCGGCCCGCCCTCAGCCTCCCGGGCAGCCACCGCAGTTGTACGGCCTGCTGGTAGGGGCCGCCGCCCTCGTGATCGTTGAAGTCGTACACCTCGATCGTCTTGTCCTGACCGGCATACGCGTTGAAGGCCGCGAACACCGTCGACGGCGGACAGGTCTGGTCCTCGAGCGCGGCCGAGAACAGTGCGGGAGCCCGGCCCCTGGCCGCGAAGTGCACTCCGTCGAAGTAGGAGAGCGTGCGCAGCGCGTGCGCGGGATCGGCGCGGCGGGCCTTGAGATAGCTGCCTATCTCGCGGTACGGCATCCGGTCGGTGAGCGAGACCGCCCGCGGGAAGTCGCACAGGAACGGCACGTCAGGGGAGATCGCCGCGAGGTCGGGGACGAGTCCGCCGACCGCGATCGTGACACCGCCGCCCTGGCTGACGCCGACCGCGGCGGTGCGCGAGGCATCCACCAAGGGGTGGGAGCGGGCGGCTTCGACGGCCCGTACGGCATCGGTGTAGAGGCGGCGGTAGTAGTAGTCGTGCGGGTCGTCGATACCGCGGGTCATATAGCCGGGGTACGCGGGTCCGCTGCCCACCGGGTCGGCGGTGGCGCCTTCGGCCCAGCCCGCGCTGCCCTGTCCGCGGGTGTCCATCACGAAGTGCGCGAACCCGGCCGAGGCCCACAGGAGATGCATATGGGGAAGGCCGCGTCCGCCGCCGTATCCGATGTATTCGACGACCGCCGGAACCGGCTCGCTCGTACCGGCCGGAAGGACCAGCCAGCCCTTGACCGCATGCCCGCCGAAACCGGCGAAGGTCACGTCGAACACATCGACTCCGCTGAGCCCGGTGTCCACCGGCTCGAATCGCGCGTCGAGCTCGTGCTCCCGGGCTTCGGCGAGGGTTTTCGACCAGAATTCATCGAAATCGTCAGGGGCCGGGAATTCCGCACGGTAGGCGCGGAGTTCATTGATCGACATATCGAACAAAGCCATACGGACAACACTCCCCAACAGATCATCGGACAGGCTGTCGGGAAGATATCGCAGTGCCACAAGCGATACTGACGTCACGGCAGCACTTCCGGAACAGGCCCAGGAGCTACAGGCATGAGCACTTCAGCCCAGATCGGTGTCACGGGACTTGCGGTCATGGGCCGCAACCTCGCCCGCAATTTCGCGCGCAACGGCTACTCCGTCGCCGTGCACAACCGCACCGCCGCGAAGACCCGCTCGCTCGTCGAGGAGTTCGGGGACGAGGGGACCTTTGTGGCCGCCGAGAGCGCCGAGGAGTTCGTCGCCGCTCTGGAGCGCCCGCGCCGCCTCGTCGTCATGGTCAAGGCCGGTGAGCCGACGGACGCGGTGATCCGTGAGTTCGCGCCGCTCCTGGAGCCCGGCGACATGATCATCGACGGGGGCAACGCGCACTTCGCGGACACCCGCCGCCGTGAGAAGGAGCTGCGCGAGCAGGGCATCCACTTCGTCGGCACCGGCGTCTCGGGCGGCGAGGAAGGCGCGCTGCTCGGCCCGAGCATCATGCCCGGCGGCTCCGTCGAGTCGTACGCCACGCTCGGACCGATGCTGGAGAAGATCTCCGCGAAGGCCGCCGACGGCACCCCGTGCGTCAGCCACTGCGGTCCTGACGGCGCCGGGCACTTCGTGAAGATGGTGCACAACGGCATCGAGTACGCCGACATGCAGCTGATCGCCGAGGCGTACCACCTGCTTCGCGAGGTCGCGGGCTACTCCCCGGCCGAGATCGCCGACATCTTCCGCACCTGGAACCAGGGCCGCCTGGACTCCTACCTCATCGAGATCACCGCCGAGGTCCTGTCCCATGTGGACGCGGCCACCGGCAAGCCCTTCGTGGACGTCGTGCAGGACCAGGCCGAGCAGAAGGGCACGGGCCGCTGGACCGTGCAGATCGCGCTGGACCTGGGCGTACCGGTCTCGGGGATCGCCGAGGCTGTCTTCGCGCGCTCGCTGTCGGGCCACACCGAGCTGCGGGAGGCCTCGCGCGGTCTGGCCGGACCGTCGGTCACGCCGCTCGGCGACGCCGAGAAGGCGGCCTTCGCGGACAAGGTGGAGCAGGCGCTGTACGCGTCCAAGATCGTCTCGTACACGCAGGGCTTCCACGAGATCCAGGCGGGCTCCGAGGAGTACGGCTGGAACATCGACCTGGGCTCCGTGGCCGCGATCTGGCGCGGTGGCTGCATCATCCGGGCCGCGTTCCTCGACCGTATCCGCGCGGCCTACGACACCCGCGCCGATCTGCCGTCGCTGCTTGCCGACAAGAGCTTCGCGGAGGAGATCGGGGCGGCGCAGGACGACTGGCGCGCCGTGCTGGTCGCGGCCACCCGGCAGGGTGTGCCGACGCCGGGCTTCTCGGCGGCGCTCGCGTACTACGACGCGCTGCGCGCGGAGCGGCTGCCGGCGGCGCTGACGCAGGGGCAGCGGGACTTCTTCGGTGCGCACACCTACCGGCGCACGGACCGTGAGGGCTCGTTCCACACGCTGTGGGGCGGGGACCGGTCGGAGGTCTCGGCCTGAACCGGGCCTTCTCGCGCGTGAGTTGAGGGGCGGCAGCCGTGACGGCTGCCGCCCCTCGGCGCACCGGCGGGGTTTCCTCCGCGCGCTGCGGCCTTGCTCAGGACGCGGGTCCCGGCTGAGGCTCCGGCTCGGGGACAGGGTCGGGGCCCGGCGGCTGCGGAACGGGCGAGGGCGCCGGCTCCGGATCGGGCGACGGGTGCGGGAACGGGTCGGGCAGGGGGCCCGGGTCCGGGGGCGGCCCGGGGTGCCCGGGATCGGGCGGCCCCGGCTTCGGGGGCTGTCCGGGATGGCCGGGGTCCGTCGGGTACGGGCCGGGTGTGGGCCCCGGCCCGACGGGGTCGGGGTACGGCTGGGTCATGGTGATCCTCCTAGGGGAACGGAGGGCCTTTCCTGTCCACTGTCTCCCGGGGCGCGTGCCCGCGCCTGACGAAGCTACTCATGCCGGGGCGGGGCCTGTGCTACTCACGCCGGGGCTGGGCCGGTGCTACCCACGCCAGGGCAGGGCAGGTGCGACCGTCCGCTTCGCTCTGGCCCCGCCCCGCCTCAGCCCCGCCCCGCCTCGGCTCCGTCCCGCCCGCTCAGTCCGCCTGGCGTGTCAGCCGTACGACGGGAATGTCACGCTCCGTCTTCTTCCGGTAGTCGGCGTACTGCGGGAACAGCTCCACCAGGGCGGGCCAGACCCGCTCCTTCTCGTCCGCGTCGAGCGTCGCGGCCGTCGCGTCGAAGCGCTCGGTCTCCACGCGCAGCCGTACATCGGGGTTGGCCCGCAGGTTCAGGTACCACGCGGGGTGCTGGTCGGCGCCGCCGTTGGACGCCACGATCAGGTAGTCGTCCCCGTCGCGTCCGTAGATCAGGACGGT
Organism: Streptomyces sp. N35; assembly: GCF_016464295.1. Lineage (NCBI taxonomy): Bacteria > Bacillati > Actinomycetota > Actinomycetes > Kitasatosporales > Streptomycetaceae > Streptomyces > Streptomyces sp. N35. The sequence continues at coordinate 59,451 of NZ_JAEIMH010000003.1, forward strand.
CCGGCGCCACAGCCCGCTCTTGCGCCCCTGGTAGTCGAGCAGCAGACAGGGCACGCCCATCACCGTCGTGCCCTTGGTGCCCCCCGACTCCTCGTAGGTCCGGGCCTGTTTGGCCACCCAGCCGGTCGGGGTGATCACCACGTCGTCCTGGTCCGCCATGTCCTGCTCCTCGTCGTCGGTCGTCTGCGGGGTCAACGGGCCGTACGGGCAGGGATGTTCCCCGTCACCACTTCTCGGGGTCGGCCTCGACCGCCGCCTTCGCCGCGTCCAGGAGTTCCTGCGACGCGGCGGGCGCCTCGTCGGGGTGCTTGGCCGCCCAGCGCACCACGTACGGGCACAGCGGCGCCACGGCGAAGCCTTCGCGCGCGGCGATCGCGTACAGCTCGCGTGCCAGCGAGCCCGCGACGCCCTTGCCCTCGTGGGCGGGCTCCACGACGGTGTGCACCGGCACGAGGGCGGGCGCGGGGTCGTCGAGCACGAAGTACTGGATGTGGCCGAGGAGTTCACCTTCGGCGCGGGCCTCGAGCCGGCCCTTGGGCCGGTCGTCGAAGATCACGGTGTCTGCCATGCGGCCCAGTCTGCCAACCTGGCGACGAGCTGTCCTCCCCGGGCTGGGCCGGCCGTCCGCCCGCAGTGACGGGCGGGCTGTCCGCCCTCAGGACGGGCGGACCGTTTCCCCCCGTCGAGCGCACCGTCTCCCCCGGTCCGGGCGCGGGCGCCTCAACGGTCCCAGCGCGCATCCGCCTCGGCCAGCACCGCCCGCAGGGCGCGTGCGGCGGGGCGGCTCAGCGCCTGTTCGACGCCGTCGAGCAGCTCGCGCTCGCACAGAGGATCCCCGCAGCAGTCCCCGTGAAGGTCCGCACCGCTGTCGTAGGCCCATCGTCTGCGGGCAGGCCCGCGGGAGTACTCCTGCCACCGCAGGACGGCTCGGACGACGTCGCCGGGGAACAGGTAGTTGCGGGTGCGCTCCAGCCGCTGGATCTCGGCCATCGCCTGTCGGGGCAGGCCGTCGATCTCACGCTCCGTGGCTCCGTGCGAGGAAGCCGCCGGGACTGCACGTGGCCGGCTACGCGCCATGGCCCTTTCGCTGGTTGATCATGCACGCCATCGTGGCACGGCCGCATCGCGTGGGGCACGGGGTTTTCGTCGGGACGCGCGGACTCGTCGCGGGCCGCACCGGCGTTACGTGGGAGGCCTCGGCTCTCCGTCGGACGCCTCGGCTCTCCGTGGGGGCGAACAGCGACCGCCCGCCCCCGCGTGTCGACGTATCTCAGCCCCGCGCCACCGGCACGGCCACCGGCACCCGCGCCTGCGGGCTGCGCAGCTGGTCCGAACCCGGCACCGGGGCCGAGGCGTCCTCGCCGAGCTCCACGATGCGGTTGTCGGCGTCCACATGGACGACCGACGGGCGCAGGGTGCGGGCCTCCGCGTCGTCGACCTGGGCGTAGCTGATCAGGATGACCAGGTCGCCGGGGTGGACGAGGTGGGCCGCGGCGCCGTTGATGCCGATGACGCCCGAGCCGGGTTCGCCCTCGATGACGTACGTCTCGAGGCGCGCGCCGTTGGTGATGTCGACGATGTGCACGAGCTCACCGGGCAGCAGATCGGCCGCCGCCATCAACTCGGCGTCGACGGTCACGGATCCCACGTAGTGCAGGTCCGCCTGGGTCACCGTGGCGCGATGGATCTTGGACTTGAACATGGTGCGCAGCATGGAGCTACTCCTGGAGGTCGGCTACCTGCCTGCGTTGGTGCAGGTCAAGTGCTTCTGCCGCAGTTTACCGCCCGGGGGTGCGGCGCCGCAGCCTCCCCGCCACCCCCGCAATCCCACCCGGCAGGAAGTACACCACCACCATGAACAGCACCCCGAGAACGAACAACGGCTCGGACAGCGGCCCCCGCAGCCACCCCGGCAGGCCGGCCACCGCCTCCGACGTGCCGAGTGCGCCCAGCCGGTGGTCGAGGTAGGCGTACAGGACGCCGCCGACGACGGCGCCCCAGCGGGTGCCCGCGCCGCCGAGTACGACCATGAGAAGGAAGCCGAGGGTGAAGCTGGAGGTGGTGATCCCCGGGCTGGAGCCGCCCATGAGGAAGAGGTGGACCATGCCGCCGAGCGCGGCCAGGAAGGACGCGAGGACGAAGGCGAGGAGCTGGAAGCGGTACGGGTGGAGGCCGAGGACCGCCACGCGCTGCTCGTTCTCGCGGATCGCGGCCCAGACGCGTCCGGGTTCGGAGTCGACCAGCCAGGCGATCGCGACGGCCACGAGCACCAGGTAGCCGAGCGCGAGCCAGTAGAGGTTGGCCGTGTTGTCGATACCGGCGAGGAAGTCCGGCACGGCCGAGGGCAGCAGGGACAGGCCCTCCTCTCCCCCGGTGAGCCGCCCCGGGTCGCTCGCGACCGCGATGGCCGCGACCTGCGCCATCGCCAGCGTGACCATGGCGAAGGCGATCCCGCGGACGCGCAGGGCCAGGGCGCCCAGGAGGACCGGGACGACCAGCCCCACGAGCAAGGTCAGCGCGAGCGCCGCGGGCAGCGTGAACTCCCCTTTGGTGACAGCGATGTTGACGGTGTAGCTGCCGAGCACGACGTACAGCGCATGACCGAACGAGAGCAGACCGGTGTGCCCGAAAAGCAGGTCGTACGTGGCGGCCAGACCGGCGAACACCAGGCAGACGCCGAGCAGTTGGAGCGAGCCCGGGCTGTTGACCGGGCCGGGCAGCAGCGCCGGCAGGTCGAGGGTGGAGTACGGCAGGATCGCGAGGACGACGAGCGCGGCCAAGGGCAGCGCGCGGCGCAGCAGCCGGCGGCGCGGTGCGGCGGATGCGGTGGGTGCGTCGGTCCGCGCGGGTGGGGTGCGTACGGCTGTCTTGGTCATGCGGTCCTCCCCGTGAGGCCGCCGGGCCGGGCGAGCAGGGCGACGGCGAGGACGAGCACGACCGAGGCCTCGCCCACGCCGGCGGCGGCGTAGTAGCTGGTGAACTGCTGGACGAGGCCGACCACGACGGCGGCGAGGGCCGAGCCTGCGACCGAGCCCATGCCGCCGATGACGACGACGATGAACGCGAAGATGAGCAGCGAGGTGCCCTGGCCGGGCGAGACGTCGCCGTAATAAACGCCGGCGAGGACTCCGCCGAGGGCCGCCGCCGCACCGCCGATGGCGAAGACGACCGTGAAGGCGATCCGTACGTTGATGCCGAGGGCCGTGACCATCGCCCGGTCCTCCACTCCGGCGCGGACGATGAGCCCGAACCGGGTGCGGTGCAGGAACAGTTGCAGCAGGCCGAGGACCACGACGGCGGCCCCGATCAGCAGGAACCGGTCGTTGGGCACGGTCGCGCCGAGCACCGTGCTGGTCTCCTCGGCCCAGGCCGGCTTGGGGAACGTCACGGGGTCGGCGCCGAATCCGGACTGGAGCAGCGCGACGCCCGCGAGGCTCAGGCCTACGGTGACGAGGACCTGGTCGATGGGGCGCGCGTACAGCGGGCGGATCAGCAGCAGTTCGACGAGGACGGCCGCCACGGTGCCGAGGCTGACACCGAGGGCCGCGGCGGGCAGGAAGCCGAGGTCGAGACGGTCCGCCGCCCACCAGGTGCCGTACGCGCCGACGGAGAGGAACAGGCCGTGCGCGAAGTTGAGGACATCGGCGAGACCGAAGATCAGCGAGAGGCCGGAGGCGACGAGGAAGTACAGCGCTCCCAGGCCGAGGCCGGTGAGGGAGAGCAGAACGAGGGTGCTCATGCCACCCCCAGGAGTTCACGGGTGAGGTCGGCGTCGGTGAGCAGGTCCGCGGCGGGCGAGGTGTGCACGACGCTGCCCTGTTCGAGGACGACCGCGTGGTCGGCGATCCGGCGGACCAGGGCGAGGTTCTGTTCGACGAGGAGGATCGGTACCGTCTGCGCCGCGCGCGCCAGGACATCGGCGACCTCGGTGACGATCTTCGGGGCGAGGCCCTTGGTGGGTTCGTCGACGAGCAGCAGCCGGTTGTCGTTGAGCAGCGTCCGCCCGATGGCGACCATCTGCTGCTGCCCGCCGGAGAGACTGCCGGCCCGTTGCCTGCCGCGCGTCTTGAGCTCGGGGAACATGTCGTAGACCAGGTCGTAGTGGTGGGGGCCGCTGCCGCGTGCGGCGAGCTGGAGGTTCTCGGTGACCGTCAGGGAGGCGAAGACGTTGCGGTCCTCGGGTGCGTAGCCGAGGCCCCGGCGGACGATGGCGTGCGTGGGCAGACCGGAGAGTTCCTCATCTGCCAGACGCACCCGGCCCGTTCGGGGCACGAGGCCGAGCACGGCCTTGAGCGTGGTGGTCTTGCCGGCTCCGTTGCGGCCGAGGAGCGCGGTGACGCCCTGGTGGGCGACGGTGAGGCCGACTCCGTGCAGGATCTGCGAGGAGCCGATCCGTACGGTGAGTTCGCTCACGTCGAGCAGCGCGGTCACAGCGCCTCCCCGAGATAGGCGTCCTGGACCAGCGGGTCGGCCATGACCTTCGCCGGTGTGTCCAGGGCGAGCAGCTGTCCGTGGTGCATGACGGCGACCCGGTCGGCGAGGCCGAGCAGGACGTCCATGTGGTGTTCCACCATCAGCACGGTGCGGCCTTCTTCGCGGTGCACGGCCCGTATCACCTCGGTCAGGGCGGGCACGTCGGCGGTGCCGACACCCGCCATGGGCTCGTCGAGGAGGATCAGGCGCGGCTCGGTGACCAGGAGGATGGCGATCTCCAACTTGCGCTTGTCGCCGTGGGAGAGCGATCCGGCGACGTCCGCGGCACGGGCCGACAGGCCGACGCGTGCGAGCGCGTCCACGGCCGCATCCCGGGCCGCGGTGTCGGACGCGGCGCGCCGCCACAGCCGCAGACAGGAGCCTCGGTGGGCGGCCGCGGCGAGCCGGACGTTCTCGAGGACGCTCAGTCCCGCGAAGACGCTGGAGGACTGGAAGGTCCGGCCGAGTCCGCGGCGTGCGCGGCGGTGCGGCGGGTCGGCCGTGATGTCGGCGCGGTCGAGTTCGATGCTGCCCTCGGTCGGGCGTACAAGACCGGAGATCAGGTTGAACAGGGAGGTCTTGCCGGCGCCGTTCGGTCCGATCACGGCCACGAACTCGCCCTCGGCCACGTCGAATTCGACCCCGGTGACGATCTGCGCGCCGCCGACCGCCCAGCCGAGCCCGCGGATACGCAGGACCGGCCGGGCGGCGGTGGGGGCGTTGGCGGTCACTTCTCGACCACGCCGGGGGCGACGGCGTCGGCGTCGAGCTTCTTGACCAGTTCGGCGGTGGGCGGGGTGCCGTTCCTGAGCCGCGCCTGGAACATGGGCTGGAGCAGCGCATGGTCCTCGGCCCGGACGGTGAGCTTGCCCTTGACGCCCTCGAAACTCCAGCCTTCGAGCGCCTTGGCCATCTCGTCCGCCGAGGCGCCCTGTCCGGCCGCGTGGACGATCATCTGGGCGGCGGTGAAACCGTCCACGGTGAACAGTCCGACCTCGCCGCCGGCCTTGGTGACGCGTTCGGTCATGGCCTTCTCGGCCTCGGTGCCCGCGGCACCGGCGAAGTAGTGGGCGAGGAAGTCGACTTCCTGGGCCACCTTCCCGTACGAGGGCCAGGTCGCCGCGATGTCCAGGCCGGTGACGACCTTCGTGGAGTCGAAGACGCCCTGCTGGCCGAGCGCCGTCCACATCGCCTTGGCGGAGGTGCCGGCCCAGGCGACGAACATCATGTCCGCGCCGGCCTTCTTGGCCTGGGTCGCGAACGGCGTGAAGTCGTTCGCGGCGGCCGGCACGAGCAGCGGCGCGACCTTCGCTCCCTGCGGTTCGAGCACCGCCTTCACACCGGCGACGTTGGCCTGCCCGAAGGCGTTGTCCTGGGCGAAGACGGTGACCTTCTTCCCCTTCATATCGCCGACGAAGGCCGCCGCCGTATTGATGTCCTGGGTGGTCTGCCGCCCGGTGCGGAAGGTGTACGGGCCCGCCCCTGTCACCGCGTCGGTGGCCGCGGGGCCGGACAGGAACAAAACCTTGTTCTGTTCGGTGAGGGGGCTGACCTGGGTGGCAACACCGGAGGAGGTCGCGCCGGCGATGATGTCGTAGCCCTGGCCGATGAGGTCCTTGGTGGCGGCGACCGCCTTCGCGGGGTCCCCGGCGTCATCGGCCTGGTGGACCTCGATCGTGCGGCCGCCGGCCTTGCCGGTGCCCTTCGTCGCGTAGTCGAGACCGGCCCGGAAGCCTTCCAGATACTGCTTGCCGTACGTGGCCAGCGGCCCCGACTTGGAGTACACGAGGCCGACCTTGACGGGGTCCGAGGCCTTGTTCCCCGTCGAGCCGCTGCTGCCGGGGCTGCCGCACGAGGTGGTGAGGATCACGGCCGCCGCTGCCGCGGCGAGGGCGGCGGGCCACCGGGCCGCGGGGCGCTTTCGGTGCATGGTCGGCTCTCTTCTGCTGCTGGTAAGGGTGGCGGATGTGGTGGGGGTGGCGGATGCCGGTGGGGGGCGGATACCGGTGGGGGGCGGAGGGCATGGCTCAACTGCCGCTCCGTACAAGGGGGTTGCGGACAGAGGCCTGGCGGTTGGTGCTCGCCGGAAGGCTAGGAGCGGATGGCGCCGGAAGCGATGTGGGCCGGGACCACAACCGAGGGCGGATCAGTGGCGGCACCGGCCACAGACCGCGGGCGGGTCGAGGGTGGCGCCGGCCACAGACCGAGGGCGGAACCGGCCCACACCCGCTCAGCAGGACCCGGTCGCGACGACTTCGTAGTGGTCGTCCCCGGTCTTCCTCAGCGTGGCCCGCACGGCGGTGTTCCACAGGCCCATCGGCTGGTTGGAGCCGTCGGCGTACGCGTAGCCGCCCGACTGGTGGGCGCGGCTCTGCTGCACGTGGGTGTAGTTGCTGGAGGTGAAGCACTCGGCGGGCGCCGGTGTGCTCGGGCCGGGCGACGGGGTCGTCGGGTCCGGGGACGGAGTGGAGCCGCCGTCGCCTGCCAGGCCCCAGAACCTGGCCATGTGGTGGGCGGAGCAGATGTTCGCGTCCGGGATGTAGGTGTCCCCGGTCTGCCCGCACTGGCCCGCGCCCGTCCCGGGGTCGATGGGCTGGCCGTGACCCATCCCGCTGATCGTGAAACTCTCGACCACGGGCCGGCCCGACAGATTCTTGAACACCTTGTGCGCGGCGCCGGACACCGTGTCGGACACGTCGGCCGTCTGGTCCGCGCCGTGCACGTTCGTCCACTGGTCGACGAGTTCCTGCAGGTTCGCGGGCACCACCGTGGTGTCACCGGTGCCGTGCCATACGGAGAGCGTCGGCCAGGCGGTGCGCGAGGTGCCGCCCGGCGAGGCCGCCCGCACCTTGTCACCCCACTGGGCGGGGGACTTGGCGGCTCCGGGACTCATACAGGTCCACTCGTTGGTCTCCGGAGCACAGCCGTACGGGAGTCCGGCCGCGATACCGCCGCCCGCGAACACCTCGGGATAGGCGGCCATCACCACCGACGTCATGCCACCACCGGCGGAGAGCCCGGTGACGTACACCCGCGACGGGTCCGCGGACTGGTCGGCCTTCGCCTTGTCCACCATCTGCTTGATGGACAGCGCCTCGCCCTGGTCGCGGGTGATGTCCGCAGTCTTGAACCAGTTGAAGCAGTTCATGGCGTTGTTGGCGGTGCCGGTCTCCGGCAGGACGAGCGTGAACTCATGGCGGTCGGCCAGCTCCTTCCACCCGGTACGGGTGCCGAAGCCGGCGGCGAGGCCGGTGCCGCTCAGCGAGCAGCCGTGCATCGCCACCACGAGCGGCCGGCCCGCGGGCAGACCGTCGGGCACGTACCGGTACATCTTCAGCGCGCCGGGGTTGGACCCGAAGCCGGTCACCTGCTCGATGGACGCGGCGCGCGCGGGCGGCGCCGCCTTCAGCATGGTCGCCGCGAGCAGGAAGGACAGAGCGGCCGCGGCGAGCGCGGACAGCAGGAAGCCGGATCGTCGCCGGCGAGGTGCGGGACGGTGGTGGGGCAGCGTCACAGGGAACTCCTCGTTCACGGGGCCGAAATGTTTCCGTGAACGTAGGGGCCGCGCTCGGCGCCGAGGAATGTGTCAACTCACCACTTCGGCCAGGGCAGTTGTGTGGGTGCGGGTCACGCCACGCCCGCTGTGATCAGGTCCGGCGCCACCGCGAGCTCGGCGCCCGTGGCCGCGCGTACCTCGTCGAGCCGTACGCCCGGGGCGAGTTCACGCAGCAGCAGACCGCCGGCGGTGATGTCGAGCACGGCGAGGTCGGTGATCACCCGGTGCACCACACCCCAGCCGGTCAGCGGCAGCGTGCACTCGTCCACGAGCTTGGGCGACCCGTCCCGGGCGGCGTGCTCCATCAGCACGAGCACCCGGCGCGCTCCGTGCACCAGATCCATCGCCCCGCCCATGCCCTTGATCATCTTTCCGGGGATCACCCAGTTCGCCAGATCACCGAAGGCGGACACCTGCATGGCGCCCAGGACGGCCACGTCGATATGGCCGCCGCGGATCATCCCGAACGACAGCGCGGAGTCGAAGTACGACCCGCCCGGGGCGATCGTCACGGTCTCCTTGCCGGCGTTGATCAGGTCCGGATGCAGCTCGTCCTCGGCCGGATACGGGCCGACGCCGAGGATTCCGTTCTCGGACTGGAGCACCACCTCGACGCCCGGGGGCAGGTGGCCCGGGATCAGCGTGGGCAGTCCGATGCCGAGGTTCACATAGGCGCCGTCGGGCAGCTCCCGTGCGGCGCGGGCCGCCATCCGCTCCCGGGTGAGTGCCATCTCAGCGACCGCCTTCCGCTACGGGGCGCACGGTGCGCCGTTCGGTTTCCGTGCCGAGGCGCGCCATGGCCCGCCCGGTCTCCGCTCCAGGGCGCACCGTGCGCCGTTCGATCCGCTTCTCGGCCGCCGGGTCGTCGGCCGCCACCGGCACCACCCGCTGCACGAACACACCGGGCAGCTGCACCTCTCCGGGCGGTATCGCACCCGGTTCCACCAGCTCCTCCACCTCGGCGACGGTGATCCGGCCGGCCATCGCGGCCAGGGGGTTGAAGTTCCGGGCGGACGCGTGGAACACGAGGTTGCCGTGCCGGTCGCCGACCGCGGCCCGTACGAGGGCGAAGTCCGTCGTGATGCCCTCCTCGAGGAGGTATTCGCGTGCATGGAAGATCCGGGTCTCCTTGCGCGGTGCGGCCACCGCCACCGAGCCGTCCGGGTGGTGGCGCCAGGCGATCCCGCCCTCGGCGATCCGGGTGCCGACCCCGGCGGGGGTGTAGAAGGCCGGGATGCCGGCGCCGCCCGCACGCAGCCGTTCGGCCAGCGTGCCTTGCGGTACCAGCTCCAACTCCAGCTCACCGCCGAGGTATTGGCGCGCGAACTCCTTGTTCTCGCCCACGTACGAGCTGGTCATCCGGGCGATCAGCCCCTCGCGAAGGAGCAGCCCGAGCCCCCAGTCGTCCACGCCGCAGTTGTTCGACACCACACGCAGTCCGCCGGTACGCCGTTCGAGCAGCGCGTGGATGAGGGCACTTGGTATCCCGCAGAGCCCGAAACCTCCCACGGCCAGCGACGCGCCGTACGGAAGGTCCGCGACCGCCTCCACGGCGTCGTCGATCACTTTGTCCAGACCCATGCGCAGTACACCCCTCGATAGGCGGAAGCAGTCGTCCGGGCGAGGGCTGATGACGGACAGCCGTCGCGACACCACCGAGGCTAGGAAGCCGCACCGCCCTGCTGCCATGGCGCACGGGCCCATACATTGCGGCCCTGTCATGGCGCCCCGCCCCATGCGCCCCGCCTCCGGTCGCCGACGTCTCAAGAGCGAATCCCCGCACGCCTCTTGAGGCGTTCATGGCGGGAGACCTAGGATCGAAGGCATCCGATTGAAACGATTCAAGCATCGAAACCCGCGAGAATCCGAGGGGCACGCGATGAGCGACGCACACGAGACAGGGCGGGGTGAGCCCTGGAACCGCAGGGCCTTCCTCATGACATCCGCCGCAGGGGCGGCCACGGGCATGGCCGGCCTCGGACAGGGAACGGCCCTGGCCGCGACCGGCACACCGGGCGGGAGCGGCGGCGGCCTGCGCATCGAGCGCACCACGGTCGAGTACGCACCGACGCTGCTCGGCACCGACAGCGAAAAGCCCCGGCTCGCCTGGGAGTTGGCCGCTTCCGGCGCGGGCGCGGAACAGAGCGCCTACCAGATCAAGGTCACCACGGGAGCGCGCACCGTCTGGGACTCCGGCAAGGTCGCCTCCGCGCGCAGCGTCGGCGTGCCCTATGACGGCCCCGCGCTCGCTCCCCGTACGAGATACGCCTGGAAGGTACGGGTCTGGGACGGCGACGGGGCGGCGTCCCGGTGGAGCGCCGAGCGGTGGTGGGAGACCGCGCTCGGCGACGAGGACTGGCAGGGGCACTGGATCGGGGCCGGGGCCGCACCGCGGGCGCCGTCCTTCGAGGGCGCCGCGTGGATCTGGGCGCCCGGCGCCACCGAGCAGGGCGCACCGCCCGGCACGGTGTGGTTCCGCGGTGTGCTCCAACTCCCCGAAGGCGCCCAGGTGTCGAAGGCTACGGTGATCGCCACCGCGGATGACGACTACACGCTGTTCGTGCAGGGCGAGCAGGTGCTGCACGCGCCCGAGCAGACCGACAGCTGGCGCACCGGGGACCTCGCGGAGGTGACCGGCGCGCTCGCGTCGGGCGGCCGGGTGGTGGTCGCCGTGCGGGCCACCAACCGCGGGGGCGCGTCCGTGAATCCGGGCGGTCTGCTCGTCCGTCTCCTGGTGGAGCACGGCGGCTCCACCACCGAACTGGCCACCGGTCCCGGCTGGCGCTGCGCGCAGAGTGAGCAAGCCGGCTGGCAGCAGCCGGACTTCGATGACGCCGCGTGGCCCGAGGCGGTGGTGGTCGCGCCATACGGACAGGGGGCCTGGGACAACGATGTCACGGTGAGCGCGCCCGAGCTGCCGGCGCCGCTGCTGCGCCGCGCGTTCACCGTGTCCAAGCCGGTGCGCCGCGCCCGCCTCCACATCAGCGGACTCGCGTACTACGAAGCCGAGATCAACGGCCGGCGCGTGGGGCGCCAGGTCCTCGACCCCGGCTTCACGGACTACGACGAGACCGTCCTGTACGCCACGCACGACGTCACCGGACTGCTCCGGCGCGGCGCCAACGCCATCGGGGTCACGCTCGGCCGCGGCTTCTACGGCATGACGACCCCCAATGTCTGGAACTGGCACAAGCCCCCGTGGCACGGAGAGCCGCGGCTGCTCGGCCAGTTGGAGATCGAGTACGAGGACGGCTCGCGCGGCACCCTCGCCACCGACGGCGCGTGGCGGATGACGCACGGCCCGACCCGCACCAACTCCCTGTACGCGGGCGAGACATACGACGCACGGAAGCATCCGGCCGGCTGGACGAGCGCCGGATTCGACGACAAGGACTGGCGGGCTCCCGTCCGGATGGAGGCGCCGAAGGGCGCGCTGCGGGCGCAGGGGCTCGAACCGGTCGAGATCGTCGGGACCGTACGGCCCGTGAAGATCACGGCGTACGGGGACGACTGGCTCGTGGACATGGGCCGGACCATGGCGGGCTGGACGCGGCTGACCGTAAAGGCCCCAGCGGGGACGACCGTCCGGCTCAAGCACGGCGAGAAGCTCAAGGCCGACGGGAGCGTGCACGCGGAGACCGGCCATGTGCCCGGGCGCTTCCAGACCGACGAATACCTGTGCGCGGGCGGCGGGGACGCGGAGGTCTGGGAGCCCAAGTTCTCGTACAAGGGCTTCCGTTACGTGCAGATCAGCGGGCTGCCGCGCAAGCCCGAACCGGACGAGGTGCTCGGCCGCGTGGTGCATTCGGCGGTTGAGGACACGGGGACGTTCCGCTGCTCGGAGCCGTTCTACGAGCAGCTCGAGCAGGCCATGCGGCGTACGGTGCTGAACAACCTGCACAGCATCCCGACCGATACGCCGATGTTCGAGAAGAACGGCTGGACCGGGGACGCCCAGGTCGGTACGCCGATCATGATGTACGCGCTCGGCATGCAGCGCTTCTTCACCAAGTGGCTGGGCGATCTGGCGGACAGCCAGAACGCGGCGGGCCAGATCCCGGTGATCGTGCCGAGCGGCGGCTGGGGCTACCAGGAGCTGGCACCGGCGCCGGAGTGGACCACGGTCTACCCGTTCCTGGTGCGCGAGATGTACCGGGTCTACGGAGACGACCGCATCGCCCGCGACCATCTGCCCTCCCTTACCCGCTATCTGGACTGGGAGCTCGGCCGGCTGCAGGACGGTCTCGCGGTCACCGCGCTCGGCGACTGGGTGTCGCCCGGGTACGAGATCCCGCCGGAGGACACCCGGCTCACGGCGACCGCCTATCTGTACCGGGCGCTGGGCGACACCGCGGAGATGGCGGAGCTTGTCGGCGAGGACGCGGTGCGCGGGCGCTACGTGAAGGCCGCCGAGGACCTGAAGAGCGCCTTCAACTCCGCGTTCCTGGGCCCCGAAGGGCATTACCGCACGGCCAAGGACCCCCACTACCGGCAGTCGAGCAACTGCATCCCGCTCGCCTTCGGTCTGGTGCCCGCGGGCGCCCGGGCGAGCGTCATGGACTCACTGCTCGCCGATATCGCCGAGCGCGGCAACCACCTCAACACCGGCTGCCTCGGCACCAGCGTGCTGCTTCGCGCGCTGAGCGCGGCCGGGCACTCCGATGTGGCGCGCGCGGTGGCGCTGCAGAAGACGTACCCGGGCTGGGGCCACTGGTTCGAGAACGGCGCGGACACCATGTGGGAGTACTGGCAGGCGGACTCCCGCTCCCGCGACCACTATTTCCTCGGCACCATCGTGCAATGGCTCTACGAGAACGTAGCGGGCCTGCGCCCCGGTGACGCCGGCTACCGGACGTTCACCGTACGGCCGGACGCCCGTGACGGCGTCGACTGGGCGCGCACCGAGCTGGACACGGTGCGGGGGCGGGCGGCCGTGGCGTGGTCGCGTATCGACCAGGAGATACGGCTGACGGTACGGGTCCCGGTGGGCGCCACCGCCGAGGTGCATGTACCCGCCGCCGCGAAGGACAAGGCCCAGGCGCCGAGGGGCGCCGCCTATGTGCGCACCGAGCCGGGGTACGTGGTGTTCCGGGCTCCGCACGGGGAGTGGGGGTTCCGCGGGCGGCCGTGAACGCACGGGAGGGGCCGGCGTCCCTGAACGCGCGGCAGAGGCGGCAGCCCTGAACGCACAGGAGGGGCCGGCGGCACCAGGCGGGGGGCCCCGCCGCCGGCCCCCCCCCTCAGTGCTCGGAACCAGGTTCTCAGCTGCTCGCGCAGGCCTCGTGCCCCCAGCCGCCCGACGCCAGCTTGGTGATCTTCTCGCCCGCCGCGTAGGGCTGCCCGCACGAGCAGCGGCCGGCGAACTTGGCCTTGATCACAGGGGCCTTGCCGGACGAGCCGAACCCGCTCTTGCGGGCGGGAGCCGTCTTGCGGGCGGCCGCCGGTGTGGCCGTGAACCGGTCGGCACGCGGCTGAGGGATCTCCGTACTGCCGTGCGCCGTCCCGGCGGGCTCCTGCGACTCCGCCGCGTCACTGGCCGCGATGTCGGCGATCGCGTTGAGCAGGTCGCCGTCCGCGCGGTGGGCGGCGACATGGCGGAAGGTGACCTCGCGTCCGGTGAGCAGCTCGTCGATACGGATCACGAGTTCGCGGTTGGCGACCGGCTTCTTCGAGGCGGTGAGCCAGCCGTTGCGCTTCCAGTTCTTGATCCAGGTGGTGACGGCCTGCATCGCGTACGTGCTGTCCATCCGGACCTCGAGCGGTACCGAGGCGTCGGTGGCCTCCAACAGCTCGGCGAGTGCGGTCAGTTCGGCCACATTGTTGGTGGCGACGCCGAGCGGTCCCGCCTCCCAGCGCTGCGGGGTGCCGTCGGCATCCGCGACGACCCAGCCCCAGGCGGCGGGGCCCGGGTTCTTCTTGGCGGCACCGTCACAGGCGGCAATGATCAAGTCGGACATGCCCTCGATGATGCCAGCTCCGCGCCCGCGCGCCGTACACGCGGCGTCGGCTGCCGGATGTGCGCGCTCCACATCCGACGGTCGAAGGTGTGCGCTCCACCTCACATGTGCGACCGAAGCCGGGTTCGGTCGTTGACTCCGGTATGACCGTGCAGAAACCACGCCGCCGCCGGCCCCTGGGCTGGGGCGCACCGCACCTCCAGGGCGCCAAGGGCGCCCAACCCCCGGCGGACGACGTGCAGTTGACGCTCAAAGCGCGGGCCGCGCGGCTCGCGGCGGCGATGCGCTGAAGTCTCGGCGACGCGGGTCACGGTCCCTTGGCGTGGGACCCGGTCCCGAGCGCGAAACGCTCCGTGTCCCGCCAGGCCGTGCCGTCCCAGGTGACCAGGGTCACGTGGCGGACGGTCACGGTCAGCGGAAGCAAGGGGGCCAGTGCGGCTTCGAGAGCGTCGTACACGGCCGGTGCCGCGTCGGGGCCCAGGCTGTTGGCGAGGGTCAGATGCGGCCGCAGTCCGTCCTCGCCGAAGATGCCGCGATACGGCGCGCACGCGGGCCATGCCTCGACGACACTCTTGGTCAGCGCCCGCACCGGGTCGGCCGGCCAGGGGTCCAGGTAGAGCACGCCCGGGTAGCGGCCGAATTCCGCGAAGGTGAGGCCGAAGGGCTCATGGGTGCGCATGAGCTCCCCGAGCCTGCGGCGGACCGAGGGATCGATGCGGTCCCGGTGCAGAAACGGGAAGAGCACCGAGACATGGGCCGGGAAGTCCTCGCGTATCAGAGGGTCGGCCTCCGGCAGCAGGATCGTCAGCGCCGTCTCCCCCAGGGCATGCGCCCACCCCGAACTCACCGTATGTCCCCTCCCATGACCGGGCCTCAGCTTGCCGCACGGACAGGGGCGGGCGGACGCCGGGGCACCCGGGGAGCGAGGACGCCGGGTCAGCGCCCCGGGAGGCTGGAGCCGCGCACGACCAGTTCCGGCTGGAGCACCACGCGCCGGTGCTCGTGGTCGTCCGACTCGGTCTCCTCCAGGAGCAGTTCGGCCGCCATCGCGCCCATGGTCACGGCCGGCTGGCGCACCGAGGTGAGCGGGACGACCGCGGCCGCCGCGAACTCGATGTCGTCATAGCCGACGATCGCCATCTCCTCGGGGACCCGGACGCCCGCCGCGTACATGGTCTGCAGGACCCCGAGCGCCAGGAGGTCATTGGCGCAGAACACGGCCGTGGGACGTTCGGACAGACCCAGGATCCGCGAGGCCGCGTCGCGGCCCGCGGCGACGTCGAGGTGTTCGGTGGGCAGCTCCCGCAGCGCCTCGGCCGGCAGGCCCGCCCCGGCGAGTGCGTCCAGGGCACCTTGGCGGCGGTCGCGTACCTGGTTGAGGTCGGCGGGGCCGCTGACGTAGGCGATGCTGCGGTGTCCGGCGTCCACGAGATGGCGTACGGCGAGGGCGCCGCCCTGTATGTCGTCGACGGAGACGGAGCATTCGGTGACGCCCTCGGCGACGCGGTCCACGAGCACGAAGGGGATGTTGTGCCGGCGGAAGGCCTCGATGTTGCG
Source organism: Streptomyces sp. N35 (assembly GCF_016464295.1). NCBI lineage: Bacteria > Bacillati > Actinomycetota > Actinomycetes > Kitasatosporales > Streptomycetaceae > Streptomyces > Streptomyces sp. N35. Next base: position 74,994 of record NZ_JAEIMH010000003.1, read on the forward strand.
GCCGGTGGCGTCCGCCGGGGTCAGCAGCACACCGCGTACCCGCTGTTCGGCGAAGAGCCCGAGATAGTCGGCCTCCTCCTGCGGGCTCTGCGCGCTGTTGCAGACCATCACGCCGAGTCCGGCCTTGCGCGCGGCGCGCTCGGCGCCGCGCGCCACGTCCACGAAGAACGGGTTGCCCATGTCCAGAACGAGCAGCGCCATGATCCGGCTGCGGCCGGCGCGCAGCTGGCGCGCCGACTCGCTGCGGACATAGCCGAGGCGCTCTATGGCGGCGCGCACCCGCTTGCGGGTCTCCTCCGCGACCATGTCCGGGTGATTGATCACATTGGACACGGTGCCCACGGACACCCCTGCGTGCTTCGCCACATCTTTGATGCCGGCCATGTGCGGTGCGTACTCCGTCCTGCAGCGGCGGTCCGGTCCTGCCGGCAGTCACTCTGTTCTGCCGGGCCCGGTTCTGCCAGCAGTAACTCAGAATTTGTACTGGCCGGTGCTCTCCTTGTCGAATAACCCGGCTGCCGGCGCACACCGCCACCGCACATCGGCTACCGGTACATCGCCTTGCGGAGCACCACCTCCACCGGACCGCGCCACCCGCGCCGCTCGAAGGCGTACGCGGCCGCCACCGTCACCAGCCACACCCCGGTCGCGAACACCATCATGGTCCAGCTGGTCAGATGGGCGCCGAGGCCCATGCCCCAGGCCGCGAGCAGCGGGGCGAAGAGGACGGAGTGGGCGAGGTAGCAGGACAGGGAGCGCTTGCCGACGGCGGCCACGGCCGTCACCGCGCGGTTCGGTCCTGTCGCACGCCGGTTCCACCAGGCCACGAACAGGGCGATCGCGGCGACATAGCCGAGCCCGGCCGCCATCCCGGTCAGCTCGCGCACGATCATCAGCACACCGGTTTCGCTCTGCGCATGCGCGGGCACGTCCAGGGCCCCGATATGGGCAAGGGCCGAGGGCAGCGCGCCCAGCCAGCCGATCGTGATGCCGAGCACAGCCGTACGGCGCAGCAGCGGCAGATGGCGGGACGGCTCCTCCAGGACGCGGCGGCGTGCGGCCCAGAAACCGAGCAGGAAGATCACGTACGCGCCGCCGACCAGGGACAAGGGAGCGGCGGCGAACGTGACGAACAGACCGCTGGACAGGCGGGTTCCGGCCGCCGTCAGCCAGTCGCCCTCCTCGCTCGCGTACGCCTCGTAGCCGGGCGTCCCGCTCACCTCGCCGAGCGACCCCAAGTCGCCCTGGAGCAGCGCCGATACGACGGGTTCGGCGGAGATGACGAGCAGCTGGACCGTGGCGATCACGATCCACCGGTTCAGGGCGCGGTCGCTGCGGCGCAGGAAGAGCCAGCCGAGGACGAAGCCGATCACCCCGTAGTAGCCGACGATGTCGCCCGCCATGAAGAGGGTGGCGTGGGCGAGGCCGATGAGGACGAGCAGCAGACTGCGCCGGCGCAGGATGCCGACAGCCGCCCGCTCACTGGTGCCGGCGGCCCGCTGACGCTGATAGAGCTGCACCATCCCGTAGCCGAAGAGGAACGCGAAGAGCGGATAGACCCGCAGATCGAGCACCGTGATCATCCCGAACTGCACGGCGTGGTCAAGCCACCCGCCCGTCACCGGCTGCCATCCGGACGGCCCGTACTCGGACCGCCACAGGTGGTAGGCCGTGTTGGACAGCACGATGAGCAGCAGCATCAGTCCGCGGGCGAGGTCGGGGGCGAGGGCCCGTTCCGCGGACCGCATCCCGGCCGGGCGCGCGGTCCCCGCCCTGGTCGCTGTGGCGTCAAGAGTCATGCTGCGACGCTATGGACGCAGGTCACAGGCCCGCTTCCGACTTTGGGCGAGAGGAGATGGCCATGGGTCTACGGGTATCGGTCCCTGCCGGTCCATAGGAGCACAGCCTCCTTAGGAGCACAGCCTCCTTAGGAGCACGGCCCAATTAGGAGCACAGCCCTCTTGCGAACCCTCCGCCGAGCGGTCGCATCAACCGATCGGTGGACTTGGCCGTAGCCCGTCCGTATCCCCGGCAAGGGACCTTCCGTATCGCTCCGGGGCAGCCGGTGGAGCGATGTGCCGAGGCCGGCGGGCAGGCGACGATCGGCAGACGAAGCACCGACTGTGAGGAGACCACCGTGGAGCCGACCCGACGGACCCGTCGCCGTACTCTCGTCCCGGCCGCGCTGCTGCTCTCCGCGGTGACGCTGCTGGCCGCATGCGGCTCCTCCGATGAGGGCGCCGCCGCCGACCGGCCGTCGTCCTCGGCTTCGTCTTCCTCCTCGGCCTCCGAGTCCGCGTCCAAGTCGCCGGCGGGCACGGACGCCGAGGCGTCGGACCGGCTGCTCGCCGCGGCCGAGAAGGGCGAGCCCGCCGCCGTACGCGAAGCCCTCGACGACGGCGCCGATATCGAGGTCCGTGACGACCGTGGCCGTACGCCGCTGCTGCTCGCCGCGACCGGCGACCATGACGTGGCCGCGCGGATCCTGGTGGAAGCGGGCGCCGACCCCGACGCCCAGGACGAGCAGGACGACAGCGCCTGGCTGGTGACGGGCGTATCCGGCAGCGTGAAGATGGCCCGGGTGCTGATCCCCGCCGAGCCCGACTACGCGCTGGAGAACCGCTACGGCGGAACTTCCCTGATCCCGGCGGGCGAGCACGGTCACGCGGACTACATCCGCGAGGTCCTGAAGAACACGGACATGGACGTCGACCACGTCAACAACCTCGGCTGGACCGCCCTGTTGGAAGCGGTCATCCTCGGCGACGGCGGTACGGCCCACCAGGAGACGGTCCAGGCGCTCCTCGACGGCGGCGCCGACCCCGGCCTCGCGGACGGCGACGGGGTGACCCCGCTGCAGCACGCCGAGGACAAGGGCCAGGACGAGATCGCCGAGCTGCTGCGGGCGGCCGGGGCCTGACGGGATCGGGGCGGCGGGCCGGGCGGTTGTAGTCCTTCGGACTACTCCCTCCGGCCGACGGGACACCCGGGAAACGGGCCTCGGGCCGGATGCCCGCACCGGCGGCCCCTGGGGAGCCTGGCTCCATGCGCTTATTCGGAGCAAGATCCCTTCAGTTCAGGTCGGCCGTCGGGGCCGCCGCGTTCGGACTGCTCGCGACCGGGCTGCTGCTGCCCGCGCCCGCCGCGGGCGCGTCCGGCGCAGACGGTGGAGCCGGCGGCGTGCAGATCCGGCGGACCGCGTACGGCGTCCCGCACATCGTGGCCCGCGACTTCGGCTCGCTGGGGTACGGATACGGCTACGCGTTCGCCCAGGACAACGTGTGCGAGCTCGCCGACACGGTGCTGACGCTGCGCGGCGAACGGTCGCGGTACTTCGGCGCGCAGGGTGAGCCGGCAGGGGGCGGTGACGGACCCGGCGAGGAGCTTCCGTACAACTTGGCGAGCGATACGTACTACAAGGCACAGCGCAAGGCCGGCACCGTACGCAAGCTGCTCGCGCGGAAGGCTCCGCTCGGGCCGGCGGACGAGCTCAGGAAGATGGTCGCGGGGTACGCCGACGGGTACAACCGCTATCTCCGGGACACCGGCGTCGACCGGATTCCCGACGCCCGGTGCAAGGGCAAGCCGTGGGTAGGGCCGGTCACGGCCGAGGACCTGTGGCACCTCGTGTACGACGTCAACGCCGCGTCCGGGTCGGCGCCTTACGCGGCGGCCATCGGCGATGCGAAACCCCCGGGGGCGGCGGGGGCCCGGCCGGGCACCCTGCCCGCACCGAAGACACCGCCGGCCAGCAACGGCTGGGCCCTCGGCCGGGAGGTGCTGCGTCCCGGAGCGGGAAACGCCATGGTGCTGGCCAATCCGCATCTGCCGTGGGTGGGCAACTCACGTTTCTACCAGGTGCAGTTGACGATCCCCGGCAGGCTGGACGTGGCCGGCGCCAGTCTGCAGGGCACGCCCATGGTGGAGATCGGGCACAACCGCACGCTCGCCTGGACCCACACCGCGAGCAACGCCCGGCACGGCTCGCTCTACCGGCTGAAGCTCGCGCCCGGCGACCCCACGAGCCATGTGGTCGACGGGAAGCGCGAGCGGATGACCCGTACCACCGTCGAGGTCGTGGTCCGAGGCGAGGACGGCAGGCCACGGACCGAGCGGCGCACGGTGTACGGGACGCGCTTCGGTGCCGTGCTGAACTTCGGCTGGACGAGCACGCACGCGTACGCCCTGCGGGATGCCAACGAAAGCAATCTGCGCTCGATGAACACCTGGCTCGCGATGGGCACCTCACGCGATCTGGGCGAGCTGCGCGCCGCGCACCACACCTCACAGGGCATCCCGTGGACCTACACCTTGGCCGCGGACAGCAGCGGCGGGACGTACTTCACGGACGCCTCGGCCGTCCCGCACCTCACGGACGAGCAGCTGGAACGCTGCGCCGTGCCGGGTGGCGAGGAGGCACCCGAAGCGTTGGACGGCTCACGGACGGACTGCGCCTGGGGCAGCGATCCCGATGCGCTCGTACCCGGGATCCACGGGCCGTCCCGGCAGCCCGAGTTGAGCCGTGACGACTTCGTGGCCAACTCCAACAACGGGCCGCGCCACACCAATCCGGCGGCTCCGCTGACCGGCATCCCGTCCGTCTACGACGTGAACCCCCGCCTCGGCCCGCGCGCCCAGCTCGGTCTGCGGATGATCGAGGAGCGGGGCACGGGCGCCGACGGTCTGGGCGCACCGGGCTTCACCTTGCGCACGCTGCGCGAGTCGATGCTCGGCAATCGTGTGCTCTCGGGCGAGACGGGCCGCTCGGACGTCCTCGCGCTGTGCCGTACGCATCCTCGTCTGGAAGCCACCGACGGGGCCGTGGTCGATGTGCGCAAGGCCTGTGCCGCGCTGGGGCGCTGGGACGGCCGGGCGGACGCCGGCAGCCGCGGCGCGGCGCCGTGGATCTCGTTCTACGGGCGGCTCGGCGAGAGGGGGCCGTCGCAGGGGTGGCACAAGGTGCCGTACGACCCGCGGCGGCCGCTCACCACACCGCGCGGCATCAAGGGCGAGGACCCGCAGGTGCGACGGGCCCTCGCCGACACCGTGCAGGAGTTCGCGGCCGAGAGCCTGCCGATGGACGCCGAGCTCGGTGCGGTGCAGAAGTGGGCGGGGGTGCCGCTACCCGGCTGCGACGGCTCGGATGGCTGCTTCAACGTCCTTGAGGGGAGCGCCGATTCGGGTACGGGGACGCCTCGGGGCGGCGTGTTCGGCACCAGTTTCCTGATGGCCGTGACGCTGACCGACGACGGGCCGCGCGCCTCCACCCTGCTCACCTACGGGCAGTCCGCCGACGAGGGCTCGCCGCACTACACCGATCAGACCCGGCTGTTCTCGCGGGGGCGGTGGGTGAGCGAGCGGTTCACCGAGGAGGAGATCCTCGGCGACCCGCAGCTGAAGGTGACGACGCTCGAACGCTGACGCGCAGGGGCGGGGCCGACCTGCGGTCCCGGCCCTGCGCCCGGCGTCATGCCGCTTCTGCCGTTCGCTCGCTCATGCGGCCCCGGCCGTCCCCTCGCTCCTGCGGCCCCGGCCACCCGCTCCTGTCCGGCGAACTGCGTACGGTGCAGCTCCGCGTAACGTCCGCCGTGGGCGAGCAGTTCCTGGTGCCGTCCGCGTTCCACGATCCGTCCGTCCTCGACGACCAGGATCTGGTCGGCCGAGCGGATCGTCGACAGACGGTGGGCGATGACGAGGGCGGTCCGGCCCTCCAGGGCCTCGGCGAGCGCCTCCTGGACTGCGGCCTCGGAGGTGTTGTCGAGGTGGGCGGTCGCCTCGTCCAGGATGACCACCCGCTGACGGGCGAGCAGCAGCCGGGCGATCGTCAGCCGCTGACGCTCACCTCCGGAGAGCCGGTACCCCCGCTCGCCGACCACCGTGTCCAGGCCGTCCGGCAGGGAGCGGACCAGCGGCTCGAGCCGCGCCCGGCGCAGCGCGTCCCACAACTCCCCCTCGGACGCGCCCGGTTGGGCGAGCAGCAGATTGGCGCGTACGGAGTCGTGGAAGAGGTGCCCGTCCTGCGTGACCATGCCGAGCGTCTGCCGCATGGAGGTGGCGCTCAGGTCACGGACGTCCACTCCCCCGATACGGACCACACCTTCGTCGGCGTCGTACAGCCGGGGAACCAGCTGGGCAATGGTCGACTTGCCCGCACCGGACGAGCCCACGAGCGCGATGGTCTGGCCGGGTTCGGCGCGGAAGGAGAGCCCGCGCAGCACCTCTTCGCCGCCGCGGGTGTCGAGCGAGGCGACCTCTTCGAGGGAGGCGAGGGAGACCTTGTCGGCCGCGGGGTAGCCGAAGCGGACGTTGTCGAACTCGACGGCGACCGGCCCCTCCGGCACGCTGCGGGCGTCCGGCTTCTCCTCGATCAGCGGCTTGAGGTCGAGCACCTCGAAGACCCGCTCGAAGCTGACCAGCGCGCTCATCACCTCGACCCGGGCACCGGCCAGCGCGGTCAGCGGCGCGTAGAGCCGGGTGAGCAGCAGGGCCAGGGCGACCACGGCGCCGGCGTCCAGGGTGCCGCGGATCGCGAACCAGCCGCCGAGTCCGTAGACGAGGGCCAGCGCGAGGGCGGAGACCAGGGTGAGCGCGGTGATGAAGGTGGCCTGCGCCATGGCGGTCCGTACGCCGATGTCCCGTACGCGGTGGGCCCGCTCGGCGAACTCCTCGGACTCCTCGCCGGGCCGCCCGAACAGCTTGATCAGGGTCGCGCCCGGAGCCGAGAAGCGCTCGGTCATCCGGGTGCCCATCGCGGCGTTGTGCGTGGCGGCCTCGCGCTGCAGCTCGGCCATCCGGGTACCCATGCGCCGGGCGGGCACGATGAACACCGGGAGCAGGACCAGGGCGAGCAGGGTGATCTGCCACGACAGGCTGAGCATCACGGCGAGCGTGAGCAGCAGCATGACCACGTTGGACACCACGCCGGACAAGGTGTTGGAGAAGGCGCGCTGGGCGCCGATCACATCGTTGTTGAGCCGGCTGACGAGCGCGCCGGTGCGGGTGCGGGTGAAGAACGCGACCGGCATCCGCTGCACATGGTCGAAGACGGCGGTGCGCAGGGCCAGGATCAGATCCTCGCCGAGGCCTGCGGAGAGCCAGCGGCTGACCAGGCCGAGGCCTGCCTCGGCGACGGCGATGACCGCGATGAACAGGGCGAGACGGACGACGGCACCGGAGTCCTTGCCGTCGACGATGGCGTCGACGACCCAGCCCGCGAGCACCGGAGTGGCCACGGCGAGCAACGCCATCGCCACGCTGATGAGCAGGAACTGTCCGATACGTCGGCGGTGGGGGCGGGCGAATTCGGCGATACGGCGCAGTGTGGCCCGGGCGAAGGGACGCTTGTCCTGCTGGGCGTTCATCACGCTGTGCAGCTGCGTCCAGGCTGTGGTTTCCATGCTCATGCCTGGAACTTAGGACCTCAAGTAAACTTGAGGTCAAGGGTCCGTCCCGTACGGAATCCGAAGGCTCGCCGCGAGAGCGCTCTGCTACAGTGCGAGTGGCACTTGTGTACGCCCTGAGTCATCGGGCGCCGGTGCAGTTCCTCTCCCGGCCCACCTCCGGCAGGCCTCCTTGCCCGTCTCCTCGGGCTCCCGGACAGTCTCTGTCCCTTTCTCACCGCGCTCCCGCGGCACCCTCCGGACGGCTCCGCCCTCCTGACGGCCGCGTACGAGCCGGTTCCGACGCTCCGCCGACGTGCGGTCATGCGCCTGATCGCGGGCGCCCCGCCCTTCCGTCGCGTTGAGCCCTTCCCCCTCCCGTATGCCAACTCCCCGTCCATCGAAAGGACGCACCATCATGACCACGACCACCACACTCGAACCCGCCCCGACCGCCGCCGAGTTGCCCACGGCGTACGGGATCCTGGATCTCACCACGCACGGCAACGGCGTCCTGCGCACCCCCGGCCTGCTGCCGGCACCCGGCGACATCCACGTCCCGGCCACGCTGATCCGCCGCCACGGCCTGCGCAAGGGCGACGCCGTCGAAGGGACGACCACGGGGGCGACGACCCGCACCGCCAAGGGGCGCGCACTCGACCACGTATCCCTGGTCAACGGCCGACTCCCCGGCGCACGCCCGCACTTCGGGGACCTCACACCCCTGCACCCGCGCGAACGCCTGACCCTGGAGCACTCCGGGGGCGGCATCACGCCGCGGATCGTCGATCTGGTCACGCCGGTCGGCAAGGGCCAGCGCGGCCTGATCGTCGCGCCGCCGAAGACCGGAAAGACCATGCTGCTCAAGCAGCTGGCCGCGGCCGTCACCGAGAACCACCCGGGGTGCCACCTCATGGTGCTGCTCCTGGACGAGCGGCCCGAGGAGGTCACCGACATGCAGCGTTCCGTACGCGGCGAGGTGCTCGCCTCCACCTTCGACCGGCCCGCCAAGGAGCACATCGCCCTCGCGGAGCTCGCCATCGAGCGCGCCAAGCGGCTCGTCGAGCAGGGCCGCGACGTCGTACTGCTGCTGGACTCGCTGACCCGTCTGTGCCGCGCGTACAACAACGCGGCGTCCTCGGGCGGCCGCACCCTCAGCGGCGGTGTCGACGCGAGCGCGCTGACCGGGCCGAAGCGCCTGTTCGGTGCCGCACGGCTCACCGAGGAGGCGGGTTCGCTCACCATCCTCGCCACCGCGCTGGTGGACACCGGTTCGCGCGCCGACGACTACTTCTTCGAGGAGCTCAAGAGCACCGGCAACATGGAGCTCCGCCTCGACCGCGCCCTCGCCGCCCACCGGGTGTTCCCGGCCGTGGACGTCACCCCGTCCGGGACACGGCGCGAGGAACTCCTCGTACCGGAAGCGGAGTTGACCGCCGTACGGGCGCTGCGGCGCGCGCTGCAGGCACGCAACGGGCAGGCCACCGAAGCGCTGATCGAGCAGCTGCGCAAGTCCCCCGACAACCCGGCCTTCCTCCAGCAGGTCAAGCAGACCGTGCCCGGCGCCTGAGCGCGGGCGCCGGGGGATTTCCCCCAGGCAGGACGGAGGAAAGCCGCGTTCCGCGGGCCACCCGGGCGGATCTAGCTTCGAGGCATGAACGCGAAGACGACCACCCCGAGGGGGTCTCGATGATCTCGGTCCGCGGACTGACCAAACGCTACGGCTCGACCGCCGCCGTCGAAGAGCTGAGCTTCGATGTGGCGCCCGGCGCCGTGACCGGTTTCCTCGGGCCCAACGGCTCCGGGAAGTCCACCACCATGCGCATGATCATGGGCCTCGACGCCCCGGACGCGGGTCAGGCCCTGGTCGACGGCCGCCCGTACGCGGAGCTGGCCTGGCCGCTGCGTGAGGTGGGCGCACTGCTCGAGGCCCGTACGTACCATCCCGGCCGCAGCGCGTCCCAGCATCTGCGCGCAC